>JALXFI010000060.1:0-5439 GCA_027069035.1 bacterium | reverse complement strand
ATTCTGATGAGATTCACCCCTCATCTTGTAAAATTCATACGCCTTCTGCTCAATCAATGTGCGAAGCTCGTGTTCGCTAAGCCTTGCCGTTGCTTTCTTTCTTGTTGTTGTTCCCTTCTTTGCCTTAGTGGTTTTCCTTGCACTTCTTTTTGCGGTACTTTTTGCTGTGGTCTTACTTTTCATGTTTTACCTACCTCCTTAAATTAATTAGAATTATCTTTATGGATATAAAGATCCCTTATACTCGGTCTAAAATATACTCAGCACATCAAAACGTTATACTAATGTGAAAGATAAAAGGAAGGGATGCAAAACATTAGGTCCGTCTGCTTTACCCTTAATAAAATCTCTCAATTTTCCAAATCCCGATATAGCCGGATTTGAGCAATTTAGATTGAATTAATCTTCATCTAATGGTAAATATAAAATATATTATTCTAAATGTCAATTAGCTTGACTCTTCTTTTTTAAACTTTTATCGAAGCGTCAGAAATAAACCGTGTGCATTTGATAAAAAGTATATTTATCAACTATTTCCATGAAAAGAAGAAATCCTCTGCCAACCGTAGATATCATAATTGAGACCTTAAAAGGTATAGTGCTTATAAAAAGGAAGAACCCCCCTTACGGATGGGCGCTTCCAGGCGGATTTGTCGATTATGGGGAATCCCTTGAGAAGGCAGCCGTAAGAGAAGCGTTAGAAGAAACATCTCTTAACGTCACCCTGAAAGAACAGTTTCATACGTACTCAGATCCGACAAGAGACCCCCGCCATCACACGATTTCAACAGTGTATATTGCTGAGGCCGACGGCCGTCCAAATGCTCGGGATGACGCCGCAGAGGCCGGTGTGTTTACAGAAGAAAATCTGCCTGAAAGGCTGGCATTCGACCATCAAAAAATCCTAAAGGACTATTTTCTGTGGAAGAAGAAACGCTGAAAGATAAAGAAAAACAAGAGCTTCTAAGACTTGCAAGAAAGGCTATTGAAAAACATCTCAAAGGTGAAGAAGATAGTCTGTTAAAACCCGCTTTGGGAACCCCATCGCTTTTTGCCAAATGCGGAGCATTCGTAAGTCTGCATAAAGATCACCAACTTAGAGGTTGTATTGGCACGTTCATCTCAGACACACCCCTTTACAAGACCGTTATGGAGATGGCCGGAGAGGCCGCCGTAAATGATCCCAGATTTCTGCCGCTTACAATAGAGGAACTGCCTCAGGTCAAGATAGAGATATCAGTTCTTTCCCCGTTAAAAAAGATAAAAGAGATATCCGACATAGAAGTCGGGAAACACGGGCTTTACATTATAAAAGGAATCAACAGGGGCGTGCTTCTTCCTCAGGTGGCAACCGAGTACGGCTGGGACAGGGTGCAATTTCTTGAGAACACCTGCCATAAGGCAGGGTTAAACGCTGATGCGTGGAAAGAAGGCTCTGACATATACATATTTAGCGCAGAGGTGTTTTCTGAAAATATCAGGTCCCAAAAACAGAGATAGGTTTTTGGGCAAATTGGCAAGACGCTTTAAATGCAAGGCCACAGGCAATTTTTCTTTTGAGGCGTACATAACCGGTACGGTGAGAAAGAAAATCGCCGAGAACACAGCAGTTAAAGATGTATTGCCAATTTCAAATCCCGCGATCGCGGGATTTGGGGTCAAGTCTTGACATTTGACAAGGAGGTGTTGTTTTGCCGGGTAAGCTCGTCTACGAGCGTTATAATTGGTTTCATGGACAGGTAAAGAACAAACTCTTTCCGAATGCAAATAAACTTGCCTGCCGTTTTGAGATATCCCGCAAGCAGGCTCAAAGGGATATTGAATTTATGAGGGACAGGCTCAATGCCCCTCTTAATTACATCCCTGACAAAAGGGGTTATACATACGATAATCTCAGCTATGAACTCCCGCCAATATGGATAAAAGAAGAAGAGTTTCTCTCCCTCTGCCTTGCGCTGAGACTTGCGGCAGCGCTTCCCGACAAGAGGCTTAAAGGACAGCTTTACGCCCTGTTAAACAAGTTTGTCTCGTTCAGGTCTCTTGACAATACACCCAGGATGGTTGATATCGAGGCAAAGGTATCGATAAAAAACATCCAGTATTACAGGGTAAAAGACGAGATATTCCAATCGGTTGTTGGCGCGCTCCTGCACGACAGCCCATTACTGATATCATACTATTCTCCACACACAGATGAAGCGACCAAACGGACAATCCTCCCTCTCCACCTTCTTTGCTATATGGGAAGCTGGCATATCATAGCCTTTTGCACGCTAAGGGGAAGGCTGAGAGACTTTGCCCTCTCCCGGATAGCCGGCGCTGCAACAGTGAATAAAAAGATAGACCTGCCCGAAAATCCCGTCTCCGTAAAGGAATTTATCAGAAAGAACTTTGGCATACTTAGCGGTGAAGATTCGGTTGAGGTCTGCCTTAAATTTACGCCGGATGTCTCCCGATGGGTAAAAGAGCAGATATGGCACTCGGCGCAGGAGTTTTCAAAGGATGGAGACGGCGGCATATGCCTTAAATTTCCGGTAGCGGATTTCAGGGAAGTAAAAAGAGAAATACTAAAGTTTGGGGCAAGCGTAGAGGTGCTCTCTCCCCCTGAACTGAGGGATGAGATAAAAGAAGAGATAGAAAAAATGACGGAAGTTTACAGGTAACTTTTTCAGACACTCCTCAGGAACAAAACCATATAAGCAACTAATTATTGACATATTGACAAATTTAATATTAATATGGTCAATAATGTGACGATAATATTTAGGAGACAGGCATGTATATTCCTCAAGCCCAACTCGATAATCTTACAAAACTTATCTCTCCCGGTAAAGTGGTGGTCATATACGGCGCCCGCCGTACCGGCAAAACAACGCTCCTTAACCAGTATTTAAAAGGTGTAACCGAACCCTTCCTGCTGGTTAGCGGCGAGGACATCACTGTCCAGAGGTATCTCGCCAGCCAATCCGTGGAACAACTCAAGGCATTTCTCGGGAGAAACCGCCTGTTAGTGGTTGATGAGGCCCAGAGGGTGACGAACATCGGTTTAAACCTCAAACTGATTGTAGACCATATAGAGGGGGTGCGTGTTATTGCTACAGGCTCATCATCCTTTGATCTTGCACGGAACGTCGGCGAGCCGTTGACGGGGAGGAAATTTACCCTCCACCTTTATCCGCTGTCGCAGCTTGAAATCGGCAAGACCGAGAACAGGCCGCAGACCGACGCAAACCTGGAGAGCAGGCTTGTGTACGGCTCCTATCCCGAAGTGGTGCTCGCAGAGGACAACAGCCGCAGGGAGCAATACTTGAAGGAGATTATCGCTTCTTATCTTTATAAAGATATCCTTGAACTCGATGGCGTGCGGCAATCCGCCAAGATCGGCCGCCTGCTGCAGCTTGTCGCCTTCCAGATCGGACGTGAAGTTTCATTTAATGAACTGGCCTCTCATCTCGGCATGAGCAAGAATACCGTCGAACGCTACCTCGATCTTCTCGAAAAGGCATTCGTTCTGAAGCGTCTTTACGGTTACAGCCGAAATCTCAGAAAGGAGATAACGAAAAACAGCCGGTACTATTTTCTAGACACCGGCATTCGAAATGCTATTATCAACAACTTTAATCCTATCGATTTGCGCGATGACGTAGGAATACTCTGGGAAAACTACCTCACCATAGAGCGATTTAAAAAACAGGAGTACCTTGGTATTACAGCTAACAACTACTTTTGGCGAACCTATACACGGCAGGAGGTCGACCTTGTCGAGGAACGTGGAGGGCTCCTTCACGGTTATGAGATCAAGTGGGGAAAAGGCCGCAAAAAACCGCCCCCTGAGTGGTCAGCAGCATATACCAACGCTACCTGGCAGCAAATCAATCGGGAAAACTATCTTGAATTTATCACTTGATTTGCGATGGAGACATGAAAAAATGACAAAATAATAAAAGAATTTCAGAGAAGGGACATCATTTGGGGGTGCAGGTGTGGTATAAGGGATACCAACAAAACACATCTGAAGGAAACTATGAAGAGAAGAGAGTTTCTGAAAGCCATTTTCGCAATCCCGATCGGCGTATCGTTGTTATCATTCAGACGCAGGGAAAAAGAGATAACGGTTCTCGAAACCGTTGTGGCCGGTTTCCAGTATTACGAGGGCGAGAAGGTCTGGAAGAGCCTCAGCGCCGGCACAAGACTCACCCTGAAGCGCGAACCCGAAAATCCTTACGACGAGATGGCTGTTGCAGTTTACTCAGGCTCACGCAAGCTTGGCTACCTCCCCCGCATGGACAACACCACAACCGCCCAGCTAATGGACAGTGGCAGCAAGGCATATGCCGTTATAACCCACACAAACAGGAGCGATAATCCCTGGGAACGGGTAAGTCTGAAAGTAAGAGCAAGGGTGTAGTGGAAAGAATTGCAGATTTCAAAATTGTGATGCTGAAAGGGAATAAGAGAGTTGAAGAGTTTTAGAGTTGGGGGAGTTTTTTCAGAGGACAGATTTGCGGGGTTTTTGCAAACTTTTAGCGCAAGAACTATATGACTTCATATATGAATGATTTAATATATAATTCGTGGTAAAGTGGTTGGAATTAAAGAAAGTGTGCAAGACTGAGACTATTAATTCCTGAATTTTTAACTATATGATTACAAAGATTGAAAAGACAGAGATCTGGCTGACCTGTGAAGAGCCTTTTGAGCGGAGATGGAAGGGCAATAAGGGGGTTTTGGAGGAATATGTACAGGGATAGAACAGAGTTTCATGGGTATAGAGGGAATGAATGATAGAAGTTGAATCGTTCTATAAGCGATATCAAATTAGCCATTGAGAAAGAGCACTTATGTTTAAAAAGTCTGAAAATGTCTGCAGGCACAGAAGTGGTTCAGTGGGTAACATCATCGGGTTTGCAACATCCACCTTACTGTAGAAACCGTAGAGGAGGTGCCAAATGAGGAAGAGAATGACTGATGAATTAAAAAAACATCTTTCTGAGATAAAACCGAGATTTAAGGTTAAAGAGATTGGTATTTTTGGTTCCAGAGTAAAAGAAAGGGCGAGAAGGAAAAGTGACGTTGACATATTAGTTAAATTCGAAGATGGGTATAAAACTTTTGATAATTATATGGATCTTAAGTTTTACCTTGAGGACCTGTTTGGTTGCAAGGTAGATCTTGTGCTTAAGGATGCTTTAAAAGAAGAGATTAAATCTCATATACTCTCAGAGGTGGTTTATGTCTGAACGTAATATCATATTTTATCTAAAATAAATTCAGACCTGTTTTGTGCATCTTTTTAACAACAAATTGATGCAGATCATGGTTACGTACAATGAAGATTGAAAAGACAGAGGTCTGGCTGACGTGTGAAGAGCGTCTGAGGTGTGATGGAAGGGTAGTAAGGGGATTTTGGGGGAATGTTTATGGGGATTAAAGGTTTTA
>JALXFI010000059.1 GCA_027069035.1 bacterium | reverse complement strand
CTGTAAAAAACTGAAAAATTCACCGGACACATCATCGACAAGGGTTATACTTCTTTCAGAAAGAGAGGAGGTTGGAGACAGGATACAGGCCTATCGTATCGGCGCCGAAGGGATGGTCCCAAAGCCTATAGACAGGAGCGGGTTCTCTTCAGTGATAAAGGGTATAATTGATAAAAGTGTGAAGGCGGATCATTTAACATCCCATGAGGAAGGGGTAAAGGGGATGTTGCGTGATATGAGCCTTGTCGATCTTCTTCAGGTTCTAAATATGGGCAATAAAACGGCATTGGTCTATCTTGCCAAAGGAGATGAAGAGGGCAAGGTTTTTGTGCAGAACGGAAATGTTGTTCATGCATTTTGTGCCAATTATGAAGGAGAGGATGCCCTTTATTATCTTCTCAGGTGGAAGGATGGAAGGTTCGATGTCGAGCCTGAAGTGCCTTCTCCGCACAAAAGTATAGATCTGCCTATGGAGGGTCTTCTTCTCGAAGGTATGAGAAGGATGGATGAAAACGGCAGAGACGCCGAGTCCTCTGTGGAGACGGGCGCTCCGCTCGATGATGATCCCGAATCTTTTACGCTTATTAAACGCCTCCATGAACTTGGCATACTGGAGAAAGAGGGATAGGGAGAGGTTATGGATAGGGAAAAGATTGTTGCCATTGTCGGGGCTAACAAGGAAGGCCTGAGCCTTTTGCCTCTGCTTCTAAAAGATAAGGGTACAAAGGTAAAGCTTATAGTGGACGACAACAAGGATGCAATGGCCTTTAAGTTAAAGGAGTTGGGGTACAAGTTTGCCGATAAATACGGTATAACACTTTCTTCCGAGCTTGCCGATTTAGAGCGGTTAGAGGATGTTGATGTGATCATTAATGCGTCACAGGACCCTGCCCTTTCGACCTTTCTTTATAAACCTCAATTCAGCAGAGTTGAGATATTGAGCCCTTTGAGCGCCAGGCTTTTATGGGGATATAAAAAGGATACCAGGTTTTTAAAGGACAAGGATGTAAAAGACCGGTACAGTGGGGTCCTTACAAGTCTATCCGAGATAGTTGATGCTGTAAAACTTACCCTTGACAAGAGTGATCTCCTTTCTCTTATCCTAAGGCTTGCCCTTGATACCACAGGCGCCGACAGGGGGTCTTTGATGCTGATAGGCGATGACGGCAGGCTCAAGGTCGAGGTTTCCGAAGGCATGGAGGAGGAGATTGAGAGAAAGATAAGCATACCCATCGGCGAGGGTATAGTGGGTTATGTGGCAAAGGAAGGCAAACCGCTTATAATAACCGGAAAGGTCAGGGATGAGCGTTTCAGTAAACTCATGGACAGGACGGATGTAAAATCGGCTATGTCTGTGCCTTTGAAACTGAACGGCAGAACCATTGGCGTCCTCAATGTAAGCAGCAACACCTCTACACATGCCTTTTCCAGGGAAGACCTTGATTTTTTAAATAAACTTGCGGCCTTTGACGCAGAGATAATCCAGCGTTCCAGGGAATATGAAGACATGAAATATACATCGCTCAAGTTCGAGCGGTGGAAGGAGATAGAATCTATCTTAAGGAGTGAAGACCCTCTGGAGGAGAGGCTTAAAGGGGTGTGTGAGAGTTTGTCCAGATTTATACCGGGACTTGCCTGCTCCATCCTCCTGTTTGATGAATACTCCAAAAAGCTCTACATACGTGCATCTTCAATACACGGGCTTGCAAATAAGGTAAACAGCAAGATAGATATAAAACATGGTATAAACGGCTGGGTTGCCAAAGAAAAGAAGGCCGCTTTCCTTACGGACAGGGATGTGATACCGCAGGGATATCCGAGAAAATTCTTTATTGCTCTGCCTTTGATTGCAGAAAGTTCGTTTGTAGGGGTGATTGAGGCCCAGCTCGTATCTTTGACAGGACTGCTTCCGTATCAGGAGACCTTTCTAAAAGAACTTACAAAACCCATATCAGAGACTATAAGGGAGTCTTTAAAGGATAAAAAGACATACATCCATTCAACAAAACTTGCGGTTATAAATGAAGTGGGTCTTGAGATCGTAACCACATCTGAAGATGAAAAACTTCCTCTTATGATAGCCTCTTCATCCGCCGTTATACTGGATGCAGGGGGGGCGGTTCTGAGGCTTAAGGAAGGTTCGGGTGGGTTCAAGGTAAAGGCGATACACGGACTTGAAGAGGAGGACAGAGGCAAGGTTATATCCATTGAGCAGGAAGTCTCTAAAGAGACGCTTAAGACGAAGAGACCTGTTATCAGGATTATAGACACACCGGACAGGGCGGACGGAGGGATTACCTCAACCCTTTCTTATCCGATTATGAGGGAGGATTTCCCCGTGGGTGTGCTTACCCTATTTGACAAGATCGGAGAAGACACATTCAGCCCTATGCCGTTTATGCCTGAGGATGTTGATATACTCGGCAGGTTTATAAGATATGCCGAGAAGGCGCTTGCAACCGCTTATCTTAAAGAGAAGGTAAAGGATATGGAGGAGGAAAGACCTGTTTCCCCCGCAGCGCCTGTAGTAAAATACGGGGCTGAATTTTTTGAAAAACGGGTTAAGGAGGAATTGAACCGGTCCAAGCGTTATGGGCGCAGGCTTCTGATCCTTTCCATCTATGTGCCGGAGCACGGAGATACGGATGCCTTTATGAACGAGCTTAAGGCAAGGGTGGAAAAAAGGATAAGGGGTTTTGATGTTGTTGAAAGGGTGGAGGAATTTAAACTGAGTGTGCTTTTCCCGGACTCCGATGAAGGAGCCCTGCGTATTATAGAGCAGTTGCCTGAATGGGTAAAAGAAGGCGTGGTCCTTAAATACGGTTATGCCGTATATCCTGATGATGCCGTTGAC
>JALXFI010000058.1 GCA_027069035.1 bacterium | reverse complement strand
TCATCACCCCCAATACATATCAGCGCTTCAAAACCACTTTCCTTAATATTGTTTATCACAAGCTCTCCTGTTGCATCGTCTTTAAAAGGGTTGGTGCGGGATGTCCCAAGTATCGTTCCGCCTTTTACAAGAAGCCCTGCCACGGCATCTCTGTTAAGCGGGACAAACTTCATGTCGATCAGCCCCTTCCATCCGTCTCTTATACCGACAATCTCATAGTCGTATTCAATGGATCTTCGCACGATTGCCCGAATAACGGCATTAAGCCCTGGACAATCCCCTCCGCCGGTAAGGACTCCTATTTTCATAAAAATTATCCTCCTTTATTTAGATGTATAATGGTGTATCAGTAATTTTGGCAAAAACAACTTATCACATTTAACTACGCCATTTTGATCTCTGCATCAAGTGAATACGGCACATCTATATATCTCGCCCACATGTTTACAATCTCCTCGGTATTAAAGACCTTAAGTTTTTCATACAGAAATGTAAATCTCTCCTCAAGCTCATCACGGATACTCTTTTTTACTCCTTCCGGAAGGTTCCAAAATCCACTCTTAAACGGGCCGAATCCCTTTTTCCTTGTCTTGTAAATAAACTGCTCTTCTGTCTGTCCTTCTTTCCACTCCTTGCTGAAATTGTCTTTGATATATTCATAAATCTCTTTTTTAAGTTGAGCGGGAAAGGAACTGCTCTCATATATCATATTCTGAAAACCCGTTGCCAGATGTATCTCGGCAGTAGTCCTTTCAGGAAACATACCAAAGGCGTCATCCGGAAGTGTTGATGCCCCATGCTGGACAGCACCTGCAAGACCGTACCTCCTTCGGGCAACCTTTGATAATTCTTCAAGGACATCAAAATCGAGTTTTACTTTTGCTATAGAACCATCCGAAAGCACCACCCCGCCATGAGTCGTTCCGGACTGAACACTCATCTTACTCAAACCTTTAAGGTCTTCACCCTTATCTTTAAGTGTCATCAGATAATTATCCATAAATGTCTTTAATTCTTCCACAGTGGAGTTTTTGCCACCCACCTCTCCTATCTCTCCACCAACAGAAACCGTAACACCCTCAGGCTCAATCTCCCTTATATATTGAGTAAAGTAGGCCGTAACCTCAAAATTATTTCTTTGCTGCTCCATTATGCTACCCTTGTCCAGATCAACAAGAGTGGATGCATCGATATCGATATTGTAAAAACCTGAGGCAACGGCATCGTATATCAGCTCTTTTAATGCCCCTAATTCCTTTTCTCTGTTGTCTTTAAAAACGGCGGACTTTACCTGAAAATGGTCACCCTGTATAAACAGCGGTCCGGTAAAACCCTCCTTTATCGCCGCAGCCATAAGGGCGGTTGAGTACTCGGCAGGACGTTGTCCGGTATATCCTATCTCGGAACGTGCGATCTCAAAGATAACCGCCCCTACCCTGTTTGTTACCGCCGCCTTCATCGCAGCGCGTGCGCTGTCATAGGTAAGTCCGCGAATATTTATTGCCGGCACGGTAAACCCGCTTACATCTCCCCTGCCCATCGCATCATAAAGCCCTTGAATAGATGCAGGCACTATTCCAAGCACTGCCGCGCAGGATTTTATCACCCATCGTGCATTGCCCCTTATCTCTCTGTTTTCATTCAACACGGCTTCTCTTACAAGCCCATCCAAAACCTCGTTTTTAAACCTTTCTTTATCCAGCAGCTCAATACCGGCTTCTGTTTTCCTGATAACCCCCTCTAAAGAACTGTAAAGACTGCCTACTTCATTTATCTTCATTTTTTCACCTCCATTTTATGTTTATTACTTTACCTAAGGTTATTTTCAGGCGGCGCTTCTGCCGGACTTTTTATGATTCTCCGTCCTCCACGGTCTTGATGCGATAATGTAGGCAATTATCATAGTAAAGAGTATCCAGTCCCTGCCTATAAGTATTATAGATGCCCATGAGTAACCGCCGTAGGGTTTTGAAATCTCTCCGTAGAGATCGCCAACAAGTATGACACACAGAACAATTGGAACAAAGAATTTTATCAGAATATCCCACCATACACCAATTTTTATGCTTGAAACCTTGTTTACATGATTTCTCAGCACCTTAATCTTAAAAAACCATCCGACAAGTATGCACTCCGCAATACCGACCACAATAAGGCCGTAATGAGTAAGAAAATGATCCACTATATCCAGTATAAGCAGACCTGCCTGTGTAGTAAAGATAACCGAGCCTGCAAATCCCAACAGCGAGATGCCTGTAACAAGATTTTCTCTCTTCATATTAAACTTATCCACCATTGCCGAAGTAAATGCCTCGATTATAGATATGGAAGATGACAGGCCTGCGACCACAAGACATAAAAAGAATATGGCGCCAAAGATATTTCCGCCCGGCATAAGACTTACCGCCTTGGGATAGGCAACAAACGCAAGCCCGATACTTTGTGAGACCACATCCGAGACAGGTTTCCCCTGCGAGACCGCCATAAAACCAAGCACGGCAAAAACAGCGATACCCGCAAAAAGTGAATAACCACTGTTGAGTAAAACCGTAATTATTGCGTTTTTTGATATATTTGCCTTTTCAGGAAGGTAACTCGCATAGGCTATCATAATTCCAAATCCAAGACTCAAGGTAAAAAATATCTGGCTGTAGGCATCTATCCAGACTTTAGGGTCTGTGAGTTTAGAAAAATCAGGTATCAGATAGACTTTTAAACCCTCAAAAGCGCCTTTAAGGCTCAATGACCAGAAGACCAGAACAGCGGTTAAGATAAAAAGCAGAGGCATAAATATCTTGTTTGCAAGTTCAATCCCCTTACGGACACCCCTGTAAACAATAGCCCAGTTTATGAACCACATTATGGC
>JALXFI010000057.1 GCA_027069035.1 bacterium | reverse complement strand
TGTAGAGATGGAGGTAGAGCTTATAATGCCGATAGCGATGGAGAAGGAAGTAAGGTTTGCGGTGAGAGAGGGCGGCAGGACGGTAGGCGCAGGCGTAGTAAGTGAAATATTGGAGTAAAAAAGGATGCAGGATATAATCACATTGGCTTGTACGGAATGTAAGCAGAAAAACTATACAACTACCAAGAATAAAAAGAACCATTCTGAGCGGTTGGAGTTGAAAAAATACTGTAAATTTTGTAAAAGTCATACTGCACACAAAGAAACTAAATAATCTAAGGTTTGACGGTTGGTTTTGTGATGGGTGACTGAACCTTTCATATGCAGGCCAGTAGCTCTAACGGTAGAGCGGCGGTCTCCAAAACCGCGGGTTGGGGGTTCGAATCCCTCCTGGCCTGCCATAATAAGCACTATTTGTCCTCCAATGTTTATGGCAATTGTATTTAGCTTTACAATGGGATTGGAAGATTGTAGCTTCTTTGTTGATATGCAGTGATTGTTTTTTATATTATTTTATATAGTTGTTCAATAATGAGGTGTTGATTTTATGATAGCAAACCTTTTACAGTTTATTCGTGAAGCAAAACAGGAACTTAAAAAGGTTGTATGGCCGACAAAGAAGCAGACATTGGCTTCAACTTCTGTTGTTTTAGTATTTGTTATAGCCGTCGCCATATTCCTTGGGCTGGTCGATTATTTTCTTGGGTGGCTTGTAAAATTGGTTCTTAGTTAGTTTGATAGGAGTAAGTATGGCAAAAAAGTGGTATGTGGTTCATACATATTCGAGCTACGAAAACAAGGTAAAGACAGCTTTGGAGGAACGAATAAGGACATTGCACAAAGAAGAGTTTTTTGGCGATGTGCTTATCCCTACAGAAAAGGTTGTAGAGATGGTGAAAGGCCATAAAAAGACTTCCAATAGGAAATTTTTTCCCGGCTACATATTGGTTAATATGGAAATGAATGACGAAACCTGGCATATAGTGAAGAACACCGCAAAGGTCACGGGTTTTGTCGGTGGAGGGGCTAAGCCTTCTCCCATATCCGAAGAGGAGGTTAATAAGATAACCCGACAGATTGAAGAAGGGGTTGTTAAACCGAAGCCAAAGGTGATGTTTGAAAAGGGTGAGAATATACGTGTTGTGGAAGGACCCTTTATAAATTTTAATGGTGTGGTTGAGGAAGTAAAAGCTGATAAAGGTAAACTTAAAGCGCTTGTTAGTATCTTTGGAAGGCCGACTCCTGTTGAACTTGATTTTATACAGGTGGAGAAGGTTTAAGAAGGTTAGAGCCTTACCCAAAAAAATGAGATGGGTTTTTGGGTAATCTTATAATATAAAGGAGCTGGATTTATGGCAAAAAAAATCATTGGGATGATAAAACTTCAGATTCCGGCAGGCAAGGCAAACCCTGCGCCGCCGGTTGGACCTGCTCTCGGACAACACGGTGTTAATATTATGGGTTTTTGTAAATCATTCAATGCGAAGACCCAGAATGAGGCGGGCATGATAATCCCCGTTGTTATTACAGTGTATGCAGACAGATCTTTTTCCTTTATAACAAAAACGCCGCCGGCGGCGGTTCTCTTAAAAAAGGCGGCAGGCCTTGAAAAGGGATCGGGTGAACCCAACAAGGAGAAGGTTGGCAAGGTGACACTTCAGCAGGTTGAAGAGATCGCCAAAACAAAGATGCCTGATCTTAATGCAAATGATCTTGGGGCGGCTGTAAAAATAGTGAGTGGAACTGCAAGAAGCATGGGGATAGTTGTTGAAGGATGACGGAAATTTGATTTGTTTGGAGGTTTGTTTAGATGGCTAAACACGGGAAAAAATATGGAAATGCCTTGGGAAAGATAGATATTGACAAGGTGTACAGTCTTGAAGAGGCTCTAAATCTGATTCCTGATACCGCAACGGCAGGATTTGATGAAACGGTGGATGTGGCGTTGCGGCTGGGAGTTGACCCCAGGAAAGCGGATCAGCTTGTAAGGGGTACGGTTGTCTTGCCCTATGGCACAGGCAAGGATGTGAGGGTTTTGGTTTTTGCAAAGGGTGAAAAAGAAAAAGAGGCTAAGGAGGCAGGGGCGGATTATGTTGGCGGCGAAGATATGGCTGAGAAGATAACAGGAGGCTGGCTTGACTTTGACAGCGCCGTTGCTACTCCTGATATGATGAGTATTGTCGGTAAACTTGGTAAAATCCTTGGTCCTCGCGGACTTATGCCCAATCCAAAGACCGGTACGGTGACCATGGATATAGGCAAGGCTGTAAAAGAGTTAAAAGCGGGAAGAATTGAGTACAGGGTCGATAAGGGGGCAAACCTGCATGCCTCGATAGGCAAAGTGTCTTTTGGATTCGATAAACTGAAGGATAATTTCTTGGCTCTTCTTTCAAGTGTTGTTAAAGCAAAGCCTGCAAGCAGCAAGGGTATGTATCTTAAGGGGATATATATTGCCGCTACCATGGGTCCAAGTATAAAGATAGATGCCGTTGGCACAAGAAATCTCTTGTAACAGGGCTGAGATTTACTGCAACTTACGTTGTTTTTCCGGTTGATCTATGAGTTTGGCGCCCATTTGAATCTGTTTAAAATGGGTTAATATCATGTATGTCTGAAACAGCGGGGGCTTTTAAGCTTAAACACTCAAATCCAGCGATAGTAAGATTTGAGATGAACCCTGCCGAGACCTTCTTGAACTGCCTTCTTAAAAGGCAAGGTTTTCAGGAGTATCCTCCCTGACTGTTTTAGATATTGTAATTATTTATGAAAGGGGGGGAGTTGTTTTTTGAAGAAGACAAGAGCAGAGAAAAAAAAGATTATAGACTCTTTGAAAGAAGGTTTTTTAAAGTCAAACGCTGTATTTGTTTCTGATTACC
>JALXFI010000056.1 GCA_027069035.1 bacterium | reverse complement strand
GAGGCTTGCAACAAGTTCATCTTCGCCATAACGGTCTTCAAGAAGCGAGCTTAGCCTCATAAGGCGGTTTCTCCCAAGGACAAGCTCCCCAACCAGATTCATGACATCATCAAGGCGGTTTATATCGACCCTTATGGTCTCGCCATCCTCTCTTGTCTTCTTGTTTTTTGTGCCCGTAGTCTTTGGTTTTTTAGAGGCAGAAACGCCTTTTCCACTTTCTTCTGCCTTAACCTCTTCTTTAACAGCTTCAACCTTTTCAGCGGTCTGCGTCTTCTCTTCCACGGCAGCGGTTTCTTTCTTTTCATTGTCCGGTTCAGGCGGCTTTTCTTCACCTGTTTTCGCTGTTTCCGGAACAACCGGCTCGGTTTGAGCGGAAACAGGCTCTTCTGATTCTGCCGGCGCCGGCATTGGTTCAGGTGATGCATTTAAGGAAGATCCTCCACCCTCAAGGGCGGATTTTAAAAGAGAAATAACCGGTGAGAGATCCTCTTCGGCACCGTCTTTTTCCTTTACATGAGAGATGAGGAGTTTCAGCATATCAAGCGCCTTAAGGACGGCGTCCATTATCGACGGGCTGAGCTTAAGTTCCTCCTGTCTCAGTCTATTAAGGACATTTTCGGCCGAATGGGCGACTTCCACTACCTGAGTTAAACCAAGAAAGCCGGCGGCGCCTTTAATGGTATGGAACGACCTGAATACGGCATTCAACAGATCAGGGTCTTCCGGTGAGTTCTCAAGCTCTATCAAGTCCTGATCAAGGCCGTCAAGGAGTTCATCGGTCTCCACGATAAAGTCCTGGAGTATCTCTTCCATCTCATCTACCTGTGTATCGTCAGCCATTTTTATATCCTCCCTTCATCTGCGCTAAAGTGTCCGTCCATTTATTTCCATTAAACCTTAAAGGTAAACCCTCAAGTTTTGAGCATCTAAAATCCAAATTCGCTGAGAAGGCTGTCCACATCCTCCTGACTTGTAAGGATACCTTTTCCTTCTTTTATCTGTGGCCCGGCAAGACACTTTGCTTTCTTTTCCGGTTCTATCTTGACCCCAAAGACCTTTACCAGCTCGACAAGCTGTCCTTCAACCTCGCCGACAAGGTCTATAACCTTCTTTATTATCTGTCCTGTTATATCCTGATATTCCTGCGCAATAAGGACATCCATAAAATCCGAATTCATGTCTTCAAGCGAGCTTCTTAAAAATTTTAAGGATTCTTTATATTCCTTTGAGCCCTTTTTAAGTTTTTTAGACGGGTCGTCAAGGATATCAAGCTTCCTGATCAGATCGGACTGAAGTGAAATATTCTTCTCCATAAGACTTATAGTCTTACCCGCCGCCTCTTCGGTCTTTGTGATCACCCACGACAGTTTATCGCTTGCATCAGGCATGTCTTCAAGCGCCATATTCTTAAGCCTCGGATCTATTATAGATTTAAAATCTTTTATGGCATTATGGAGATTTCTTGTAACCTTTCCCACCTCTGAAAAGAGGTCATGTTCCCCCAAGACGGACATCCTGTCTATAATCTCCTCAACCTTTTTGAAATCTCCCGCTGAAAGGGCGTCTAAAAGGACCTGTATCTCTTCTACAATGTCTTTTATATGCTCAAAGTCTTCGCCGGTTTCAGCGGCCTTATCTTCTATCCTGTCCTGTATCTCTTTAACAATTAACCCCCCTCCCCTGCCTGCAATCCTCTTTGAGACAACCACCTTGCCGTCTTCGTCGATATCCTCACCTACAACATCTTCATCTAAAACCGATTCGTCCGTTGCCGGCATTAAAGATGCGGCATCAAGCAATTGGAGCACCCTGTCGTCATCGAGTGTTGCTATAGCCTGAACACAATCAACCTTTGAGACCAGCTCGGCCTCTTTAAGATGCTCCTTCTTCACCTCCACAGCGCCTGTTACACTGTCAACAAGTCCTCCACAGGTAAGCCTGCCCATATTTATAACGATAACCCTCTTCTTGTTCTGGGAGTTTCCGTTCTCAGAGGCTATTGAAAGTTTCTTTCTTAAATCGATGACGGATATGACCTTCCCCCTCAGGTTTACAACACCAATGGTATTTGGAGGCATATCTGGAAGTTTTGTTGTCTTTACAGGGTTTATTATCTCCTGAACATTGAGGATCGGCAGCGCAAACTCCTCCTCGCCAAGTTTAAAACTGATATATTTTCCTTCAAGCATAATTAGGGCTCCTTTCAAATTATAAAAATTGGCACAGGCGTAACAATCTCCGTCTCCGGCATCATCCGCCATGTTTTTCTATAACCTTGTCCATCTTCTCCTTAAGTGTTGCGGCTGTAAAAGGTTTCACTATATAGTTGCTTACACCTGCCTGAATAGCCTCCACAACATTGTCCTTCTCGGCCTCCGCAGTGACCATTAGGAACGGAAGGCCCTTTAAATCCGCATCCGCCCTTACCGACTTAAGTAGATCAAGTCCCGACATATTCGGCATATTCCAGTCGGATATTACAAAATCAAATTTCTCGCCTTTAAGCTTGGCAAGGGCTGCAGAGCCGTCTTCCGCCTCAACTACATTGAGATAATTAAGTTCCTTTAAAAGATTCCTCATAATCCGCCTCATAGTCGGAAAGTCGTCGACAACAAGTATCTTCATTTTATTATCGAACATAGTGCTACCTCCTTTTTATAGTATCTTTTCGGGACAGCGCCTACCCTACGACTGCCGTCTACCTGTGCTCTGCATACAGACAGGCACAGTCCCCATATATTCCGCAAACCGTGATATCACTACAAAAGCTTGCCTATCTGATAACTCAACCACTTTGATGTAACCGGTTTAGTAAGATACTGATCGACTCCTGCCTCCATGCCCTTCTTCCTGTCTTCCTCTTCAGACTCGGTTGATATCATGATTATCGGCATCTCTTTATAGTTATCGTCTCCCCTTATACTTTTTGCCAGCTCAAGTCCGTCCATCTGAGGCATATTGAGGTCGGTCAGGACAAGGGCAATATCGTTCTGCGCCAGTTTTTCAAGGGCATCCAAACCGTTTACAGCGCCAACGGTTTTATAACCCATACTCTTTACCATATAAGAGATAAGTTTCCGTGTTGTATCGCTGTCATCTACAACAAGAATGGTCTTGCTCATAATCCCTGCCTCCTGTTACATTTTTTGATAAATAACACACTTATTCATACCAACGGGCTTGAATGCCCTTGTTATGTTAAAAAGCGATTCAGAAAAACCGACTATGAGATATCCGCCGTCTGTAAGACTGTCATAAAGGTGGCCTATAACCTTCTTTTTTGCGTCATCATCAAAATATATGAGGACATTTCTGCAAAAAATGACATCAACCCCTCTCATAGATTTCATCTGTACAGTATCCATAAGGTTTAAATTTAAAAACCTCACCATCCGCTTTATCTCGGGCACTATCACATAAGACCCGTTTTCAGAAGAAAAATATCTTTTAATATACTCTTCAGGGGTGTTGCGCACCGCATAATCACTATATTGAGCGCGCCTTGCGGATGCAAGGACCTGATCGCTTATATCGCTTGCAAGTATGTCTATATCCCACCCCCTTAGCACAAATCCTTCAGCAGATAGCATAATAGCGATAGTATAAGGTTCTTCGCCTGTAGAACAGGCTGCGCTCCATATCTTTACGGATTTATTGCCATTAGCCTTTTTTTTCTCAATACATGGTAGAATCCCCTGTCTAAAGGCCTCAAGCTGATTTAAATCCCTGAAAAAACTCGTCTCATTGGTTGTTACCGAATTAAACAACTCTTTTATCTCTTCGTCTTTTCGCGGGTCGTACCTTAAGAAATAGATATACTCCTCGTAGCTTGAGATATTTCTTGCCTCAAGTCTCGTACTAAGCCTGTCTTCCAATAGGTAAGTCTTACCCTCCTGAAAAAACATCCCGCTCTTCTCGTATATAAAATCCCTTAACTGCCTGAATATCTCAGGAGTCATCTTCTGTTTTTCCATCAGAGATTCTTCTATCCCTTCCTTCTGTTTATTATCTCCATCACCGCACCCCTGAGATAGGAGTCCTCATGATCCGTATAATCCTTAAGGACATCCAATACCCTCTTTGAACCGACCTCTTCAAGAGCCTTTGCACATGCAATCTTCACAGGTATCTCATCCGTGCGCAGAAGTTTGATCAGTGTGTCTTCCGCCTCCGCAACCTTTTTTGCACCAATGGCGGTAACCGCCTTAAAACGCACCCACATATCACTGTCGTTAAGGGCATAAAGCAGTGTCCTGGTGCCGCCGTCTTTCCCTGCAATGGCATCTATCACCGCTATCCTTACGTCCTTATCCTTATCCTTTATAAAATTTGCAAGGAGAGAACTTACTTCCACATCATCACACAGCCCCAGTGCCTTGACGGCCTCCTTTCTGACTGTCGTATTCTCGTCATGCAATACCTGCTTGAGCCCTGAAAGACACTTGAGGCACCTGTCACCGCAGAGTCTGCCGAGCGCCTTTACCGCTATAACACGAATTTCATCATCTTCGTTTTCAAGAAGATCGATAAACAATTGCTCACTCTCATCAAAGGTTGAGAGCACATCACTCATAACATCCCTTACATTCCTGTAAGGTTCTCTAAGGAGCGCATCAAAAAGTATCGGCACGACCCTCTCATCGGATATCCTGCCCAGTGCCTTTGCGGCAAGTTCCCGCACATGTCCGTCATCATCCTTTAAAGTTTTCACCAGAGAATCAAAGGACGATGCGTCCCCGATCTTTTCAAGGCTTGTTAAAAGTATCTTTTTGGTCTCCCTGTCAATACCTCCTAAGAGTTCCTGCATCTCTTTAACGGTCGCCGGGTCGCCTATCTCTCCAAGGGCTTCAATAAGCAGAGAAAGACCTTTCATTTCCATTTTTATAGTATCTGCAACAACAGAACCGTCCCCTGTGTTTACGAGCGCATCCTTTAATGCGTTCTTTAATTCAATATCATCTTTTCTTATCGTCTTGGAAAACTGAAGCAACGGTTTGACGGCGCGGCTGTCTTTAAGAAGTCCGATGCCGTCCAATACACTTATATGTTCATCTCTGCCGCCCTTTTTAAGCCTTCCTGAAAATATATCAAGCAATACTTTTTTTTGAGAATCGTCCATTGTATCCTTAAATCTCTCCGCAAGCTCGACCAGAGTCTCCGCCGAAAGCACGGACGAAATCTTCTTATCCCTGATCAGACGAATAACTTTTTTACCGTCTTCCGGAAGGGCAAGCATGGCAATTGCATCAATGGCCGCAAGTTTTAAGACATCCTCCTCTCCAACCATATCAAGCAATCTGTCGATAATATCGGGGCTTCCAAGAGAGCCGAGCGCCTCAAGTATTGAGAATCTCACCCACTCGTCCTCGTCTCCAAGCATATCAACAAGTTTTTGTGTTGCAGAATACGCCTTGAGCGAACCAAGGGTAATGGCAACGCCGGCTCTGATGTTGGGATTTTCGTGCGAAAGAAGAGGCTCAAGTTTAGATGCAATGCTTTTGTCTCCGACCTTTTTAAGAATATCCACTGCAAATTGCAACACATCAACATTTTCTCCATCTAAGAGTCCCGCAAGCGCATCACACGCATCACCTTTAAGCCCTTCAAGCACTTCTACAGCCATATTTCTAAGAGCGACATCCTCTTCGTATAAAAACGGCAACACTTCCTGCGCCACCCCGGGGCCGCCTATACTTATCAGGGAATTAACCGCAGCATCCCTTACGCCGGAGTCTTCATCCTTTAAGAGAGCTACAAGGGGTTTTATTGCGGCCTCATCCCTGCTTTCTCCAAGCGCAAGGGCAACTTCATGACGCACAGCCCTCTCAGGCGAATTCAACTCTGCCAAAGCCATATCCATATCAATCATCTCTATACCTCTCCACTTTTTATATTTGACTTTCTATTGTATCGGTCTGTAACAGGTTTTCTTTAATCTTTCAGTTTGATATTCTACGCGCCGTCACAGCGCCCTCGCCTTTAAATTTTCAAACCTTTTAAGCTTTCCCTTGAGCCTTAATATCGCCTGAGAGTGGAGCTGACATATCCTTGATTCGGTCACCCCAATAACCTCTCCTATCTCTTTAAGGTTCAAATCTTCATAATAGTAAAGGGAAAGAACAAGTCTCTCCTTCTCAGGAAGTTCATCTATAACCTTGCCAAGAAGTCTGCCAACTTCCTTAAAATTTACGCTTTGAAACGGGTCGTTTCCGTTTGGGTCTGCAATACACTCAAGCACGTTGCGCGCCTCACCGTTGCCTCTGAAACCAATATCTTCAAGGCTGAGTACTGCAAATCCATTTGCCTTCAGCATAAATTTACGAAGTTCCTCCCCGTTCATGCCAAAGTGTTCGGCCATCTCCTCTTCGGTCGGCGTCCTGCCAAGCTTCCTCTCACACCTTACATATTCTTCTTCCAATTGCTTTGTCTTCTGCCTTATGGAACGCGGCACCCAGTCCATCCTTCTCAATTCATCGAGCATGGCGCCCCGTATCCTGAACGAAAGGTATGTCTCTATCTTGACCCCCCTTTCGGGGTCAAAACGGTCCACCGCCTCAATAAGGCCGGCAATTCCAACACTTATAAGATCGTTGATATCGACACTGGAAGGCAGCCTTACCGCAAGCTTGTTGGCTATAATCTTTACGAGAGGAGCATACTGTTTGATAACCGCATCCCTATCCATTGTAAAGCATGTCTGCGCAAATCCTGTAATGGTCATAAATACTCCTACCTAAATCCCATTTCTTTTTACTATTACTATATGCTATATGTTCTCCACCAACCGTCCACCGATATTCAGCGTTGTATCCCACAGGAACTGAACATTCTCTTTTGGTTCGTGAGGCGGCAATTGGTCCAGTATCCTTGCTATATCAAAAAACTTTTTGTTTGCGCATGACTCGGGAAAGAGTTCCATAAGAACCCTCTGCTTCCTTACCGCCTTGGGAAGGTTCTTATCAAAAGGGATAAATCCCAGATAATCTATAGAGATATTCAGGTATCTGGTCGCAACCATGCTTATATTTCTGTAAACCTCCATACCTTCATCATCATCCTTTACAAGATTTACAAGGAGCCTGAACCTCTTCTCTCCATGATCAAGATAAAGCACCTTCATCAGCGCATATGCGTCGATTATCGATGTCGGTTCAGATGATGCAACTACAATTATCTCCTGCGCCGCCATATTAAAGAAAAGTACATTCTGAGAGATGCCCGCTGCCGTGTCTATAAGCATGATGTCCATGCCTTCTCCAAGCATTTCAATCTGTGAAATCAACCGGAGCTTCTGCTCACTGTTTAAATCCGTCAGCTCACAAACTCCAGAGGCTGCGGGAAGTATATTTATGCCTTTGGGCCCTTTTATTATCACCTCGTCGAGTGTTTTCTCTCCGCGTAACAGGTGGCCAAGGTTATATCTTGGAGCAAGACCGAGAAGGACATCGAGATTGCCAAGACCTATATCGGCATCAAGGACAAGAACCTCTCTTCCCATCATTGCAAAACCCACAGCAAGATTTGCAACAACATTGGTCTTGCCTACCCCGCCTTTGCCGCTTGATATTGTAATCACCTTTGAAGAGCTTTTATTCAACATCTGCTTATTCCCCCTCCAAATACAAGATTTCCAATCACCTCATGAGAAGCCACCCCTATATCCTGCGGTATCCTCTGTCCGTTGCACAGGTAGGCAATGGGTTTCTTTGTAAGGGTATATGTGTTTATTATAGAACCAAAACTGTTGACCTCATCTATCTTTGTAAATATGTGGCAATCTATGGGCAGTTTTTCAAACCCCCTGCAAGCCTGAGTAAGGTTGTCGCCGCCGCTTGTCATGCTCAGGACAAGGCCTGTTTTTATCGGAAGACCGTCATACAGGACATTCTTAAGCCGCTCTATCCCTTCAGCATCGGAAGGGCTGCGACCAGGGGTATCAACAAGCACAACATCTTTATCTCTGAAACTCCACATTATTTTGTTAAACTCATTTTTAGAGTGCGGTTCACCCAATGGTGTTCCGAATTTTTTTGCACAGTTCCTTAAAAGATCGTTTGAGCCGTTTCCAGAGGTATCCACGCTTACCATCCCGACCTTTGCATTGAACTGCCCTGTTAATCTGCCGGCAAGTTTTGCAATGGTTGTCGTCTTTCCAACACCGGTCGGTCCAACAAGGGCAAGCATTCTCGGCTTTTCCTTATTGGAAAGAGGATTGACCAACGCAACCCGCTCATGCAGTATCCTGAGACAGCTCTCTTCAATACTCCTACTGCCGTTCATGGATGATGCGGCCACCTTTACAAGTCTCTTGGACAGCCTTTCATCTATGCCTTTTTTCATCAGACCCTGATAAAGCTCT
>JALXFI010000055.1 GCA_027069035.1 bacterium | reverse complement strand
GACCAGTTTCAAACAGTTTTGCCGCTGATACAAAATCCAGTTCTTCGGCTGTTTGGCTGGCCTGCGCAATGAAAAACTTTTGAAGTTTCCCGCGGCGAAAGTAGGTGATAAGCGATCCGGCAAGGGCAAGATTTTCTTTTGCCGTGCGCGCTTTTTTAGGCAGGTGTTTTATTTTTTCGAAAAGGTCGGAATCCTTTTCACGGATATCCCTGATAACCTGCAGATATTTAAGTTCGCTCTCTTCCGCTTCATCATCACCTTCCAGTGTTTTCTTTGAAGTCAAACGGTCAAACAGCTCGTGGGAACCGATGGGTTCGCCTTCGGTTAAAAGTTCCGCATCGCCGCCAAGCAGGGTTAAAAAGGCATTGATTTTAGCTTCAGCCGCTTCTTTCAATTTTATCTCGTCGTTTGATTGTGTGGTGGGGAAAAAATTGAAGGTATGGATGACATCAAATGATGTATCGACCCTGTTAATACGTCCCACTCTCTGCATCATTCGGGTGGGATTCCATGGTATATCATAATTTATCACTACATTTGCACGATGAAGATTCACGCCTTCCGACAGAACCTCGGTAGAGACTAATATACGATAATCTTTTTTAGGATAACGGGCCCTGGCATCAAAGTTTTCAAGCACTTTATCACGGATGGATTCGCCCGAATCTCCGGTAAACAAAAGAGCATTGTCAGGGTATTTATCATTAATATTTTTAAAGAGATAATTGGCAGTTTCTTTTGATTCGGTAAAGATGATGAGATGGTTTTTTTGCAAAACGGCATTTTTTGACAGTTCGTCTATAAATCTCAGAAGCTTCGGGTCCCGATTAACATTCTGCCAAAGCCTTTTAACTTCCATCAGAATGGCATGGTCATGCTGTAAATCTTTTTTGAGGTCTTCCGTAAAGTCTTTGCCCTCATATTTTTCCGCCTTGCCTTCATCTATCAATCGCTGAACGGCCTCATCATCGTCGTTTTCCAATAATTCAAATATCTTATTGGTGTGCTTCTTACTGACATACACATAACCGTTATTCAGTTCTTTTAAGAACATCTCATAGGAAAGCAGAAACCTGTCCACTGAATTCCTAAATGCAAAAAAACTGCTTTCCAGCCGTTTGACAAGCAGTATTTTCATAAACCTACCCATGTTCCGCTGTGATTGTTCTTCAATCTGATCAAGCTTGCCTTGATAATAAAGCATGGGCATATAACGTGCATATCTGAATTTATTGGCAATAAGATCAATGGTTTTGTTGAAGATATCGTCTTCCTTATCATTAAGCTCGTAGAATAGAGGCTGAGGTTTTTTAACTTCCGGAAATTTGAGTCCCTGTTCTTTTATATCTTTGCTGAAATATTTTTCGATCTCCGTTCGGGTACGGCGCACCATTAAATATTTGAGCACTTTATCGCGTATTTCACGGGCGTTTGCTCTTACCGTATTAATGTATTCCTCATGATCACTTTTTCGGTCGAGTTTTTTCAGTTTCTTGTCCAGACCATTAAAAAACGCTTCCAGATCAGGGAGATTGGGAATAGTGCTTTTTTTGGCTTTCTGAAACAGTTTGAGCAGGCTCAGAATATCCTTCGGAGTATTATTGTAGGGCGTTGCGGTTACAAGAATAACTCTTCTCCCGCGGCATATCTCCGCCAGCTTCTCATAGGTAATGGTTGTCTCCGTGCGGAGACGGTGGGCTTCATCGATGATAACATTCTTGACATAGTCCTCCTGATGACCGGCAAGCATTTCAAGAATGTCATCAGGGTTCCCAATGGATTTGGGAATATGAGGTATATGAAAATCACGAAAGACATTGACCCACGAACCAGGATTAGACTCATCCAACAGCACCGGCGGGGCAATAATAAGTGTTCTGCCGTCCAGTTGACCTGCCAGCATAGCAGAGATGTAGGTTTTCCCCAACCCCACAACATCGGAGATAAAAACGCCGCCATATTCCAGAAGTATCTTTTTGGCATTTAACACTGCCTGTTCCTGATACTCAAGTTTCTTAAACTCCTGTGGCAGATATTTAATAAATACTTCGTCTGTTTGGCTCAGTTCATCTTTGAAATATTCGTAGAGAAACTTGAGGTATAATTCATAAGGCGTGATGTTTTGAGTCAACCACGTTTTGTTCTGAATGGTCTGAACATATTTTTCGCTGACATCAACGGCATTAGACCATAATTCCTCAAATTTATTTTTTGCAAATTCATAGTCGTTCCTGTTTTTAAGTTCCACGTTGAATTCAAGGTTATCAACAAGCCCTGCCTGTGTGAAATTACTGGAGCCGGTAATAACGCGGCCGGTATCTCTGTCATCTTCTTTAAATGTCATAATATAGAGTTTGGCGTGGATTTTCTGTGACGGATAAGCCCTGATTGCAAGTTTGCCGCTTTTAATCCACTCTATAAATTCATTAACACCTTGTTCAACGTTTCTATTGTCCTCGGAAACCTCCATTTCATTTTGAACAAGTTTTTCAACCTTTTGTTTGACCTCGGCATGAGAGAAGTTGAAGGTTTGTTGGGTTGGTTCATTAGTTTTGTCCATCAGCTCGAAAGTCTGCCTGTTTGTGCCGATTCCAATCAGAATTCTGATTTTTTTTGTGTTTTTCAGAGATGGATAGATGGCATGAAAACCGCTTGAGTAGAAGTATCCTACAAGACAATCAAAAAACAACGTATCTTTTGTTTTAGATACAACAGTCAAGCACACTCCATTAACTGCAATAGAGTCTCCAAGAGATATATCATCTGTGCTAAATGGAGTGAGTAACTCTAACCTACCACCTCCACTACTTTGATTATAAGAAATAATCTTCGCTCTACCTTCTACTATTCCGGAAAACATATATCATATCCCAATTACATTTTTCGTATCTAAA
>JALXFI010000054.1 GCA_027069035.1 bacterium | reverse complement strand
ATATTCAGGCGGCGGTGTGATACTTTCAGGGGCGGCCACACAGTTGACTGCCTTAGCCGATAAACTCAATATTCCGGTAACAATGACCCTTATGGGACTTGGCGGTTTCCCCGGCACTCATGCCCTGTCTCTCGGTATGCTTGGCATGCACGGCACGTACAGCGCCAATATGGCGGTTACGCATTGTGATACATTGATTGCTATCGGTTCAAGGTTTGATGACAGGGTGACCGGTAAGATTGATGAGTTTGCGCCAAACGCAAAAATAATCCATATAGATATAGATCCAACCTCTATAAGTAAAAATGTGCGTGTGGACATACCAATTGTTGGAGACGTAAGGCTTGTTTTGAAGGATTTTATTGAGCTTATAGATAAAAAAGACCTATCCGCATACAAAAATAGCATAAAGCAGTGGCATAAACAGATATCCGAGTGGAAAGATCTCCACAGGATGGATTGCAAACAGGAAAATAGCGGAAAGATAAAACCTCAATATGTAGTAAAAAAACTCTATGAGCTTACAGAGGGAAAGGCTATTGTTTCCACTGAAGTGGGCCAGAATCAGATGTGGGCTGCACAGTACTATCTTTTTGACAAGCCGAGGGCGTTTCTTACTTCAGGGGGGCTTGGTACTATGGGTTATGGATTTCCGGCGGCTATAGGCGCCCAACTTGCATTTCCCGATAAAACCGTTATAGATATTGCCGGTGACGGAAGTATTCAGATGAATATACAGGAACTGGCCACCGCCGTTCAATATAGGCTGCCTGTAAAGGTTGCCATACTTAATAATGGATTTCTTGGTATGGTAAGGCAATGGCAGGAACTTTTTTATGATAAAAAGTATTCTTCTACCTGTATCCAGGTCGCTCCGAATTTTGTCGCTCTGGCCGAGGCATACGGCGCAGTGGGCATGTTGGCTATGAAACCAGATGAGGTTCAGCCGATTATAGAAAAGGCATTGGCTATAAAAGACAGGCCTGTTATAATGGATTTCCGTGTAGACAGAGAAGAATCCGTATATCCCATGGTGCCGGCTGGAGCGCCTATAAACAAGATGCTGCTTGTGTAGTTTGTAAATCTCTTTTTGTAATATAAAGGCATAGATAATGCGTCATACGATTTCAGTCTTGGTTGACAACGAATTTGGGGTTCTCTCAAGGGTCTCCGGGCTTTTTTCCGGCAGGGGTTTTAATATAGAGAGCCTTAGCGTAGCGGAGACAATGGACCGCTCTGTTTCCCTTATGACCATTGTAACAAGCGGCAACGACCAGGTTATAGAGCAGATCACAAAACAGCTTAATAAACTGATAAATGTTATAAAGGTGACCGATTTTATTGGAACAGATTATATAGAAAGGGAGATGGTGCTTATAAAGGTTTCAACGGATGCATCTAATCGTGCGGAGATATTAAGGATTGCAGATATCTTTAGAGGCAGGATAGTGGACGTGAGTCATCGTTCTTATACCATAGAGACTACAGGCGATGAAGATAAGATAAAGGCTATCCTTGCGCTTCTAAAACCCTTTGGTATTAAAGAGATAGTTAGAACCGGCAAGATAGCAATGGCAAGAGTGCCCAAAAAATAAAAGCAGATAAAGGAGGCTTGTGTAATGAAGGTTTATTATGATAAAGATGCAGACCTTAAACTTCTTAAAGGAAAGAAGATAGCAATTATCGGTTTTGGAAGTCAGGGACATGCCCATTCCCTTAATCTTAAAGAAAGCGGCATGAATGTTGTGGTAGGATTAAGAAAGGGAGGAAGCTCATGGCAGAAGGCGTTAAACAGCGGGCTTAATGTTATGGAGGTAAAAGATGCGGTAAAGACATCGGATGTGATAATGGTGCTGATACCCGATGAATACCAGGGAGACACATATAAAAGTGATATTGCCCCGTATATTAAAGAAGGGTCATATCTTGCTTTTGCCCATGGCTTTAATATTCATTTTGGACAGATAGTTCCCCGTGATGATATAAATGTATTCATGGTGGCTCCCAAAGGGCCGGGACACCTTGTGCGTCATGAGTATTCCAACGGCAAGGGGGTCCCTTCTCTTATTGCAGTTCATAAAGACCCTGCGGGTAATACCAAAGACATCGCATTGGCATATGCCTCTGCCATAGGCGCAGGCAGGGCGGGAATTATAGAGACAAACTTCAGGGAAGAGACCGAAACAGATCTTTTTGGCGAGCAGGCGGTTCTTTGCGGAGGGCTTACAGCGCTTATAAAGGCCGGTTATGAAACCCTTGTTGAGGCAGGTTATGCTGAAGAGATGGCATATTTTGAGTGTCTCCATGAGATGAAACTTATAGTAGACCTTATTTACGAGGGAGGCATCTCCAATATGCGTTACTCCATAAGCACGACAGCTCAATATGGAGACCTTACAAGGGGTCCCCGGGTTGTTACCGAAAAAACCAAGAAAGAGATGAAGAAAATACTTGAAGAGATACAAAACGGCGGTTTTGCCCGTGAATGGATACTTGAGAACAGGGTTAATAGACCTGTGTTTAATGCCTTGAATAAGAGGGGGGAAGAACATGATATAGAAAAGGTGGGAGAAAAACTTAGGGCAATGATGCCCTGGCTTAAAACGGCTCGAATTGTTGATAAGTCCAAAAACTGACAATATCTATAAAAAGTCTCAAATTGAAATGGCAAAGTAACAAACTTCAGAGATAAGGTATGGAAACCATGAAAAATGAGGCATACATAAAATTAAGCTGCAATTCAGGATCGTCGACAGATGGACTTTTTATAAAGTCCTCTACCTTTTATATATCAGTGGAGTTGTGAATGTATAAAGAAAGAGTACTTCTATCCATCGATGGCTTGAAGGTTTTTGTGGATAGAATTTTCTTGACATACCCATTAAACGTGTGATGCCGGTTGCTAAAGAGGGTTATCCATTTATTTTTTCAGCTTTGGGGCTTGCTTTACTTTTCGGTCTGTTAGGCTTGAGTCTTCTTGCCTTTTTCTTCCTTTTTCTGACGCTTTTTGTGGTATACTTCTTCAGAGATCCCGTAAGAACGATACCTGAAGGTAACAATTGTATTGTTGCGCCTGCCGACGGCAGGGTTGTTTTTGCCGAAAGGATTTTTGAAGAAAGATACCTTAAAAAAGAGGTCTTGAAGGTCAGCATTTTCATGTCTCTTTTTAATGTGCATGTTAACAGATCGCCATCAGACGGTGTTATAGTAAACAAAAAATATAATCCGGGGCGTTTTATCTCTGCGAACAAGGAAAAGGCATCCCTTGACAATGAGCAGTGTTTTTATCATATCGGAAGAGATGATGACAAGGATATCGGCATGGTTCAGATAGCAGGTCTTGTAGCACGCAGAATAGTAAGTTATAAAAACAAAAGCGACCGCGTAAAAAAAGGAGAGAAGATAGGGCTTATACGTTTCGGTTCACGGGTTGACCTGTTTTTGCCCTTGGGTGTAAATCTCATAGTTGAAAGAGGCAGCAGGGTATATGGCGGCTGCTCGATAATAGGAGAGATTGACAACCCTTGATCTTTATCAAGGACATTAACCTGTTTAGACAGACTTTTTAAGTACAGGAAATATTTTGAAGGAGACGAGCATAAGAAAGGGTATATATATTATACCCAACCTGGTTACATCCGGAAGCCTTTTCGGCGGTTTTTATGCTATTGTTGCTGCGCTTGACGGCAATTTTTCTGCAAGCGCTGTGGCCATACTTGTATCTATGTTGCTCGATGGTGTGGATGGAAGGGTGGCCAGAATGACCAATACAAACAGCAGTTTCGGCATAGAATATGACTCGCTTGCAGACCTTGTTTCCTTTGGCGTGGCTCCCGGTGTCTTGATCCTTACGTGGGCTCTAAGACCCTACGGCAGGTTCGGCTGGCTCGCCGCCTTTCTCTTTGTTGCATGCGGCGCGCTAAGGCTTGCGCGTTTCAACGTCCAGGTCAACACAGTTGAAAGCAAGGTTTTCAACGGTCTTCCTATCCCGGCGGCCGCAAGCCTTATAGCCACCACAGTCCTTTTTTTGACATATTTGAGACAGGGGGGCATGACCAAGCATATTACCATACTTCTGGTCACTTACTTTCTTGCTTTTCTTATGATAAGCAACATAAAGTACCATAGCTTTAAGGAGCTGAATCTTGCTAAAAGAAAACCTTTCAGCATATTGGTAATAATAATACTCCTGTTCATTATCGTTGCCCTTGAGCCGCGTATTATGCTCTTTGTCATATCCCTTGGCTATGTGATTTCAGGGCCTGTTCAGGCATGCTTTACCATTAAAAAGAAGAAAAAGGGGATTGAAAAGAGAGATGTAGCGGTTTAAAAAGATTTAAGAAAATCAGGATGTAAGTAATTTAAAATTGATGTTATGAAGAGAGAACATAAAAAAGATAACCCTAAAGAGATGATAAAGATCTTTGATACCACACTGAGGGATGGGGAACAATCTCCAGGGGCAAGTATGAATGTGGAAGAAAAACTTCGCGTGGCAAAGCAGCTCCAAAGGCTCAATGTGGATATTATAGAGGCCGGTTTTCCCGTTGCATCCGAAGGAGATTTTGAGGCGGTAAAAAGGATTGCGGAAGGCATAAAGGGTGTGGAGGTGGCTGCGCTTGCCCGTGCAAATATTAAGGATATAGACAGGGCATGGCAGGCGCTTGCTGGCGCAAAGAGGCCGAGGATACACACTTTTATTGCAACTTCGGACATTCACCTTAAGTACAAGCTCAGGCTTTCCCGCAGCGAGGTTTTAAAAAAAACGGTAGAGGCCGTAAAAAAAGCGCGTTCTTATACGGAGAGCGTCGAGTTTTCCGCTGAGGATGCCGTAAGAAGCGACAGGGCATTCCTTGCAGAGATCGTGGAGGCCGCAATCGATGCGGGAGCCCTGACCATAAATATACCCGATACTGTAGGATATACAACACCCATGGAATTCGGTTCTCTTATAAGATATTTAAAGGAGAGTGTTCCCAACATTGAAAAAGCCGTTATAAGCGTTCACTGTCATAATGACCTTGGACTCGCTGTTGCAAATTCTCTTACAGCGCTTCAGGAGGGGGCCAGACAGGTTGAGTGTACCGTAAACGGTATTGGCGAGCGCGCCGGCAACGCATCCCTTGAAGAGATCGTTATGATACTGCGCACAAGAAAGGATCTCTATAATTTCGATACAAGGATAAAGTCGGAGCATCTCTATCCTTCGAGCAGACTGATAACACATATAACGGGCATGGCCGTTCAGCCAAACAAGGCGGTGGTCGGCGCAAATGCATTTGCCCATGAGGCGGGCATCCACCAGGACGGAGTTCTAAAAGAAAAAACCACATACGAGATCATGACCCCGGAGTCTGTCGGAATTGCAAAGAGTAAGCTTGTTCTTGGCAAACACTCAGGCAGACATGCCTTTAAGGATAAACTTGTAGAACTTGGTTATGAACTGTCTGAGGAGAACCTTGAAAAGGCGTTTGAAAGGTTTAAACAGCTCTCGGACAAGAAAAAGGAGATATACGACGAGGACTTGGAGGCAATTGTCGCCGATGAAGTTCTAAGGATACCGGACAGGTTTAAACTCATATATGTAAATGTGGTAAGCGGCACTGCAACCGTGCCTACAGCAACGGTTCAGATTGAAATAGACGGAAAGACTATTCAGGATTCAGGCTCCGGTGCTGGTCCGGTAGATTCCGTCTATTCGGTTATAACCAGGATAACAAAGACAAGGAGCAAACTCCTAAGATACTCGGTCAATGCCATTACCGGCGGAACGGACGCCCAGGGGGAGGTTACCGTAAGGCTTATGGAAAAGGGCCATACGGTCATAGGTCAGGGCGCCCATACCGACATAATAGTCGCAAGCGCCAAGGCATTTGTCAATGCGCTTAATAAGCTTGAGTATAAAAAGAAAAAAGTGGAGGTTAACCTTTGAGTTTACTACAAAAACATTTTTCTCACCGCAAATACACAGAGATTGCAAAAAGAATGTTTTAATATCAATATATTAACTTTGCACTCTTTGTGCCTTTGCGGTAAGGCTGGTTTTTTGCAGTGGACTCAATCTTTAAGTTATAAATCCCGCTATATAAGGGTTCGGATAATAGTGAAAAACTTTTAAGAGGTAGATTTAAGACATGGCAATGACGATTACGGAAAAGATACTTGCCGCCCACACGGGCAGGGACGAGGTTAGCCCCGGAGAACTTATTCAGGCAGATGTCGATATCGCCCTTGGCAACGATATTACCGCCCCTATAGCCATAAATGAATTCAGAAAAGCGGGAGCAAAAAAGGTCTTTGACAGGGATAAGATCGCCCTGATACCGGATCATTTTACACCCAATAAGGACATAAAATCTGCGGAACACTCCAAGGTTTTAAGGGATTTTGCAAGAGAGCACAGGATAACCAATTATTTTGAAGACGGAGAGGTCGGGGTGGAACATGCGCTGCTGCCTGAGCAGGGTATCGTCCTGCCCGGCGACCTTATTATAGGCGCGGACAGCCACACCTGTACCTATGGGGCGCTTGGCGCATTTTCAACCGGTGTCGGAAGCACCGACCTTGCCGCCGCCATGATTACGGGTAAGGCCTGGTTTAAGGTGCCGGAGACTATAAAGTTTATCTTCAGCGGCAAATTGAATAAATGGGTAAGCGGTAAAGACCTTATACTTTTTACTATCGGAAAGATCGGGGTTGACGGCGCGCTTTACCGTTCCATGGAGTTTTCAGGGGAAACCATAGAAAACCTCTCTATGGAGAGCCGTCTTGCGCTTTGTAATATGGCGATCGAGGCGGGGGCTAAAAACGGCATTATTGTTCCGGACGACGTTACAAGGGCTTATGTTGAAAAGCGGGCAAAACGCCCTTTTAAATTCTATAAGAGCGATGAGGACGCCGGGTATACGGACATCATAGAGTTTGATACAAAGACCATAGAGCCACAGGTTGCCTTCCCGCACCTTCCTGAGAATACGAGGAATATAAGCGATGTCGGCGATATATCCATAGATCAGGTCGTGATAGGTTCCTGCACGAATGGAAGGATGGAAGACCTAAGGGTTGCGGCCGGTATACTAAAAGGCAATAAAGTTGCCCCTTATGTAAGGCTCATTATAATTCCCGCCACCCCTGCCATATACCGCGCGGCAATGGAGGAAGGACTTTTTAAGATATTTCTTGACTCAAAGGCCATTATAAGCCCCCCTACATGCGGTCCGTGTCTCGGCGGCCATATGGGGATACTTGCAGCGGGCGAGAGGGCGGTGTCAACCACCAACAGGAATTTTGTCGGGAGGATGGGGCATCCGGAAAGCGAGGTTTATCTTTCCAATCCTGCCGTTGCCGCTGCGTCTGCCGTAAAGGGGAGGATTGCAAGCCCCGAAGAGGTAATGACAAGGTGATTAAAAAATAAGGAGACAAGATGTTGCTTAAAGGAAGGACATGGAGGTTTGGTGATGACATAGATACCGATGCGATCATCCCTGCAAGGTATCTCAACACTACAGATCCCGAGGAGCTTGCCGGACATTGTATGGAGGATGCGGACAGAGATTTTGTAAAAAAGATAAACTCAGGGGATATCATCGTTGCAGGCAAAAATTTCGGCTGCGGCTCATCAAGGGAGCATGCGCCAATAGCGATAAAGGCGGCAGGGATAAGCTGTGTTATTGCAAAAAGCTTTGCGAGGATATTCTTCAGGAATTCCTTTAATATGGGGCTTCCGATCCTTGAGTGCGCCGAGGCCTCTGAGGAAATAAAAGAGGGAGACGAGGTGGAGATAGACCTTGGAAAGGGAGAAATAAGGGACTTAACCGGCGGAAAGACCTTCTTTGCCCGCCCTGTTCCGCCCTTTATGCAGTCCCTTGTTGAGGCGGGCGGTCTTATGGAGTGGGTAAAAAGGGCGCGGTAATTCTGGAAAATCGATAGACGGAAAGTTCTAAACCGGTATTGTGTTCATTTTACACTGGGAATTATCTAATAGGAAAGGGGTATGTTTTTAATGAAAAGAGAAAACAAGAGCAAACTAATAGAGACTAACAAGCTTCATGTGGAGAATAAAACTCTGTATGTTGACTTAAAGGAAAACGACGGCGGAAGGTTTGTGCAGATAGCCGAGCTTTCCAATGACAGAAGGAGTATGGTTATTATCCCTGAGACAGGGCTTAACGACTTTATTAAAGTGGTAACAAAAATGATCGACACACATAAGCTCAACTTTGAAAGGGAGTTCTCTTATGGCTCATAGGATCGCCGTTCTTCCGGGGGACGGAATAGGCCCGGAGATTATTGCGGAAGCGGTCAAGGTTTTAAATGTCCTTGATATAGATTGTGAATTTAAGGAAGCCGTTGTTGGCGGGGCATCGATAGATAGATACGGAGTCCCTTTAA
>JALXFI010000053.1 GCA_027069035.1 bacterium | reverse complement strand
GTCTTAATACCGCTGCCATGGAGAATCTTGAGATAGTTTATAACATCCTCAGGGGTAGCGCTGAAAATGTCTTTCCCTTTGCCAAGACTTTTATAGAATCTATGTATATCCCTTGAATATGCCTCAATGGTATTTATGGAAAGTCCCTTCTCGGACGATAAATAACCAAAATATTCATCTATATATCTGTCTGTGTTTTCCATAGCCATTTACGGACGGACACTACTTGTAATCCTTCCTTCTTTCTTTTCTGTTTCCTACTATCTCAAGTATGCTTATAACGATAAGTATAGCTCCTGCCTGGAATAAAAGAAGCCATGCATCAGCAGTGGATGTGTTCCTTAAGATAAGTGCGTTCATGCTCAGAGTAAAAGAAAGAAGGTATATAAAAAGCACGCTCTTGTTCCTGCTTTGAAGTAGCGCCTCCATCCTGTGATGAAGGTGGTCCCTGCCGACATAGTCCATCCACTCTTTTATCGTCTTCACCTGCCCCGTGCCAAAACGCTTTATCGTTATATATATCATATCATATATGAGTATTGAAAATATGAGCACCGGCGTTGCAAGCGAGGCGATAAGGCTTTTTCCCGACCACTCACCCATAACCGCAAGTGAGGCAAGAATAAAACCAAGCAGATTACTGCCGGAATCGCCGAGAAAGACAGTGGCCTTTTTATTTATTCCGAAATTATAAGGGATAAAGCCAAGACAACTGCCAAGAACCGCAAGTGAGAGCCAGCCAAGAAACGGCTGATTTGTCTGGAAGGATACGATACTTAAGAAGACCGCAATAAGTATGCTGAGCCCCGAGGCAAGCCCGTCCATACCGTCAAAAAAATTCATTGCATTGGTTATGCCCACAATCCAAACAAACGTTACAACCGTATTAAATGCAAAACCCAGCCATGTATGCCTGCTAAATATAATAATAGAGATGCCTGAAAAGATGAGTATCAAAACAGAGACGATCTGGAAGAGCAAACGGACAAGAGAAGAGACAGACCATATATCGTCAATAAGACCTGAGATAAATATTATAAAGGCACCCGCTATAACCGCCGTTAAACCCTTTGTAAAGATTCCATTAAAATAAATGGATACAAGAATGGCGATTAACACACCCACTCCGCCGATAACCGGAACAGGGGCTGCATGGAGTTTTCTTGCATCCGGCATGTCAAGGAGTTTAAATTTCCTGCCAAAGAGTTTTATAAAAGGTGTTATAAAAAAGGAGAGAAAAAAAGAAATAAGAAGGATATATATCCACCTCTCTCCGCTTTCCTGCAGAAAAAATCTCACAGGAGGCAGGAAAAACATGAAAAGCAGAATAACAGACGCAACGTATACAGGTTTTACGGTATCTCTTTTAAACTCATCCAATGAATTAGCCTTTGCTTTTTTTCTCTACCCAAGAATACTTTTAACCGCATCCGCAACTTTTGCTATCTCCTCATCCGACAGGGACGGATAAAGAGGAATGGATACAGCTCTCTCCCATGCATCTTGAGAGCGCCTGCAATGCAGCCTGCCAAGGTATGAACCAAGGGTCTTATAGACAGGTCTTCTTACGCCAACCCCCATCCTGTAAAGCGATTCAATTACATCATCAACCGGTCTTTCAACCTCAATAATATACCTAAAGAATATATGCCCCCTGTCTTCAGCAAATAAAGGCAGATGCACCGGAAGAGATTTAAAAGATGCGTTATAGAACTCTGCAACAGAGCGTCTTTTTTTTATAAAACCATCCAGTCTTTTTAACTGAACAAGACCTATAGCCGCCTGAATATCGGTTGATTTATAATTATACCTGACACTGTAGTCATCCTTTTCATCATAATCCCTTAAGTCTCTTACCTTTTCTATAAGTTTGTCAGAATTTGAAAATATCATTCCGCCTTCACCTGTCGTCATCAACTTTGTGGCATAAAACGAAACCACGGACATATCGCCCAAACTGCCCGTCATAGAACCATTTAAAGAAGCCCCAAAAGACTGGGCGATATCCTCGATTACAGGAAGGCCAAAGGACTTTATTTCCTGCACATTGGCAGGCAGGCCAAAGGCGTGCACAACCAAAACAGCCTTTGTTTTTGGGGTCAACGCCTTTCTTACGCTTTCAGGGTCAAGGTTGTAATCGCCCGGAATTATATCAACAGGCATTGGCTCTGCGCCTGTATGGAAAACGGCGTTCAACAATGCGCTGCATGCATAATCAGGCACGATGACCTCATCGCCGGGCCCTACGCCAAGCGAAAGGAGCGATAAATGAAGGGCGGCCGTTCCGGAACTTACCGCAACGCCGTTTTTTACACCGATAAAATCCGCACAAAAATGCTCAAAGTCATCAACCACACTTCCCTGAGCTATCCGGCCGGATAATATTACACCTTCCGCCGCTTTAGCCTCTTCCTCGCCAACAGCAGGCCTTGAGTGGGGCACTATCTTCATATATTGATAAAAAGTCTTAAAGAACTAAATCCTTCTGCAAACCTCACCCTGCCCTGAGTACCCCTGAACTGAGCCGAAGCCTTGGCTATATCGAGTATCGAGAGCCCCTCGATATGCGTCCTTGTAACCTGAGACGAGTGCGCCTCAAGACACCTTATCTTATCCTCAAACATGTCTGAAATATCAACGAATACATTCGGGTTGAAATTAACAGAGGTAGGGACTTCATAAAATAGAACATTTTTTGTGTAGCGGGTGGCGGATAAAACTGCATTCGTCAGATTACGGTGGTCCTGATGAGTATCCTCAGGATTGCTTACAAATATAAAGTTAGGCTTTATATTTGCCATGCAACCTTCTATTTTATCGATAAGTTCTTTATTCAACTCTATCCTTGTATCTTTATACCCCCCCCAGAAAACATCCTTCACACCTATGATATCGGCCGATCTCATCTGCTCATCACGCCTTATCGACGCATCCCCTCCTGAAGAGCCGTCGGATGTAATAAAAAGGTATATCTCAGCCCCGTTCCTCCTGTACTTCATAAGTGTGCCCGAACACCCTATCTCTATATCATCGGGATGAGCGCCTATGGCAAGTATATTCATTTTTAACCTCTCAATATGGTTAGACTCTTTTCTCCACAGTTAAACAAAATATCGAGTAAAGACATAAACGGGGTAAATTCTCCGTATAACTGGGCATATGAAGGGTGGGTAAAGTCCTGAAAAACAACATCCACACCTTCATCTTTAAACACAGTCAAATCCATATAATCCCTGCCTGCCCCGCCGGACAGATAAGTGTCGGCGCCAAGGGCTTTGCATATATCAAGAAGCCTCAGATTCTGGTCATCCCTCAATCCATTTATTTCAGATGCCCTGTATGCCGGTTTTTTAATGCCTATAAGGCCTGAGAGCAGTTCAACCGATGCTATATTTACTTCATACAAATATTCATAATCTCCACCATATAATCTTTCCACCATTGGAAAGTATTCATCAAAATAAGGTGCTTTGGAATAGTTCATCTCAATGCTTTTTAAGTGTTTCTTCTTCCAGTCTTTAGAACTATCGATCCTTACCTGATTGATCCTTTCTCCAAAGCTGTAGTTTACCGGAACAGTAAGCCACTGCCATCCCTGAGAGGTCTTTATCCTGTTCCTGTTCTGGTACTCGTTTTTTTTAAACTGGACGTTATCGAGATATACAAAGACATCGGCGCTGTCCATCTTGTGAAAATACCCCAGCCACGGCATAAACTGGGGCTGATGTACCGCTGCAATCACTTCACAAACCTTTTAACAAATATAGGATTACTTATCAATAAAGAATCTATGTCAAGCCTGTAATATGTATCATTTCTTACAGGCTCATTCCATTCTAATTCAAGTTCCTTTTTAAAAGGCCACTCCGCAACAACCCTGCCCTCTTTAATCAATCTCAGTTTAAGTCCTCTCCTGCCTTTATATGCAACCTTTATCTTGAGCCTGATATTCTCCTTTACATAAACGGCGCCGCCCATCACCTTCCACTCTTTGCCCTTTTCGTCCCATCCATAAAATGACTCTATTTGAGGCTTATAAGGCAGGCCTGTAACCGCATAAACCCTCCCGTTTTTAAGCGCATCAACAACCCCCGCCCTTGTCCTTTCCTTAAGGTAAAAGACGGTCTGAGTCTCCCCTATCCAGTCGCCTTCCCTGTAATCAAGTTCGCCTATCACCCATACGGGTTTCTCACGCCTGCCTTCAAGATATTCTTTAAGAAGCCCGTCCCATATGCCGCCGGGAGCACTGACCTTTTTCCCTTCCAACAGGCCGACAAAACCCGTGTAACCGTGCGTCAGAAGAAGGTCTTCGGAGTGAGGCGGGGTAAAGACCTTTACTCCGTTTATATTGGTCCTGAATGTAGCATCCGTATGGTTCCAGAAGGTAAGCCCGCCTTTTTTATTCACATAGTCTATAAGCGCCTGATAAGGCCCTGTCCCCGGGTCGCCGTGATACTGATCGTATTTCGGCGCATGAAAAGGAAAATTATTTATAATAAAAAGGACACTTATGATGATAACGGCAAGCCCTATAAACCTGTAAGGCCTTATCCAGTCTTTAAATTTAAGGGTGGAATATCTTAATGTCTTGCACCGTTTGTAAAGAACAAGATAGAATCCAAGGAGTAATGTCAATATCGGCCAGAGGCAGAGGACAGAGATAAAAACTTTTTTTTCCGGCCAGCCTTTGCCGACGGAAGGGATGCCGGCTATGTCGGACGCCTTGTCAAGCCCGATGACAAGCATATGCTTATGCCAGTTTCTAAGGGAGAGATCTTTAGTTAACACGCTTCCATGCCAGTAATAGGCTGGTGCGGCCTCTACTCCGGGCATCATCACAAGATCAGGATAGGCCTCATCGGCAAGTTTTACATCATTAACATAGTTTTGAGCCCCATGGGTAAGTATCGATTTCCTCTCAATCCGTTTTTTTATTATCTTCCTTAAGGGGAAGATGCCGTACTCGACCCTCTCATTATCATGGTCGCTTAGTATGACAACTCCAAGATTGTATTGTTTTGCCTTTTTTGCAAGCTCCAGCGGCGTATAAACGCCGTTGCGGTCCCCGGCTCTTGTATGGAGGTGCACCACTCCATTTACCCACCCCCCATCATCGCCATAAGCTGTTGAGAGCAGAAGAAAAAACATGGAGGAAAATAGCAGTAAAAACAGTATTTTCTTATATAAAATATTTTTATTGTACATTGTCTGGTATATCGGTTAACTCGTTGTAAAGCTTAAGTGTTTTATCCACCATAACCTCGGTGTCAAAAAGCGCCGCCCTCTTTCTCCCCGCCTCTCCGAATTCCCTGGCAAGCCCTTTGTCGGAAAGTATATTTTTTACGGCTTGAGCCAGAGCTTCCGGCCTGTTGGGCGGCACAAGGATACCTGTAACATTATCGATAACAACCTCCGAGACGCCGCCGACATCTGTAGCTACCACAGGTTTTCCGGCCGCCATCGCCTCAACGATAACCATACCAAGCCCCTCGTTTACAGAAGAAAGCACAAACACATCGATGCCTTTCATAATACTTACTACATCGCCCCTGTATCCGGCAAGAAACAATCTTCCTTTTAATATTCCGTTCTTTACATATAATTCTATATCCTCCCTCATACTGCCGTCACCTGCCATAAGAAATCTTGCATCAGGAAAATCCTTTGCAAGCATGGCACATGCCTCCAAGAAATTGAAACAACCCTTGACAGGCTCAAATCTACCGACCCACCCTATAAGAGGAGAAGTTTTTTTAATATTAAATTCATCTCTTATATTAAAGTTTTGCAAACTTTTATTCATATACTGCTTCACATTAATACCGCAATGAATAGTCCTTATTTTATCCTTATTTGCTATTTTAAGCCTTATGTAATCATCCCTTTCAAGGGGGGTGAGCGTCACTATCCGGTCGGAGAATACAGATGCGATCTTCTCGAGCAATATGTAAAATAAAGTCTTCCATTTAGAAAAATAACCGTAAAATATATGTCCGTGCGGCGTATGCACTACAAAAGGCACGTGGGTGATAAATCCGGCAAGCCTTCCAAGAAAACCGGCCTTTGAGGTGTGTGTGTGGAGTATGTCGGGCCTTTCCTTTTTTATAGTAAAAATAATCCGGCACAGTGCAATAAGATCACTAAATGGAGCGATATCCCTTTTAAGCTGTTTTATTATCTTCACCGGTATGCCCGTTTCATCTTTAAAGGCTTTAACATCAACCTCCGGTATAACCGTTGGCCCTGCAAGCAGGGCAACATCGCACCTCTTTTCTTTAAGGCCCTTTAAAAGATCAAGCACCGCCCTTGACGAGCCCCCGCGTTCAAGCCGTGTTATTATGTGAAGAACCTTAATAAAAACCTCCTGTAAGCGACCTTTATATCATCCTGCAGGTTAAAGGACTGGCTGTCTTATCAATATCTATACAACTCCGTACAGCCCTTTGAACAGACGGGAAAACGTTTTATAGCCTTTACCGTCCTTCTGTATTCTCTGTACCTCTTGTTATTCCATATATGCGTAAACGCTTCTTCTTTTATATTCCCCGGAACAAACTCCATTGAATGGTAAGGCCTTACCGAACCGTCGGGGAATATGTATGCCGCCATCCATAGGCTTAGGCACCTGTTTGGATAAGAGCTTGATTCAAACTCCCAGCCAGTGTAATATCTCCTTATCTCATCGTCCGTAAAATTGGGATAGAACGACACATCAACATCCGATTTTTTATTCCTTATCTTTTCAAAAATCTCGATAAGGCGTTCAGTATCTATAGACGGAAGCTCTTTACGTACAAAGCCGTACCAATCGCCGCACCGGTTCCCGAACTTAGGCTCAAAAAAACCGTTATGGCGGTCGCACATATCCTTGCTGAGGAAAAGAAAGTGATGGAAGGTCACTGCATCCGCCCCTATACCCTCCGCAACGCCGACCACCTCTTCAAGTCTCTCGTAATTGGCTTCGTATATCGTGCAGTTTATATTTATCATCGGTTTTTTAAGATTTCTCTCCCTCTTTTTCCTGTTAAGAAGACCAACCCCTTCCATTACCCTGCCAAAGGTTCCATCCACCCCTCTCATAGATTCGTGTATATCTTGAGGGCCGTCAAGAGAGAGTATTATCTCGTCAAGACCGGCATCCAGGATCTCCTCTGCGTATCTCTTTAAAAGTACACAGTTGGAGACCATATTGCACCTCATTCCAAGCTTTTTTGAGAGTCTCACGACCTCAATCCAGTGTGGATAGAGCATGGGTTCCCCGCCGAAAAGCGTGATATTGGGTCTAAAACCCTTAAGGTCATATAAAAGCATCTTTACGTCCTCTATGCTTAATTCATCCTTTAAGACTTTACTCTCCAGCCCCTTAAAACTTCCGCTCTCTCCCCATTGCCCGCACATTGTGCAGCGCAGATTGCATCTTCGGGTAAGAAAAAGAGATATAGTCTCCGGCGGGGCGCTGCAGCCCCTTCCAAAGAGATAGGTCATATAGGATCTGAATCTCTTTAAAAATGCGCTTAAGGCATAACCCGGCTGTCTTATGGATTTCTTAAATATCCTCTTAAGATTTTTTGTCGGTATTATAAAGATTCCGCTCATGCATTTCCTTATGGTTATCGCGTTAACTTAACAAAAGACATTTTGTAAGGCTTCAATTATCCTTTTGCGTTACCATCTACGCATTGACCCTATCGGGGTTCACAGGTCACACTAAGCGTGACAGGTGGGGAATGAAGCCTGTGGCTTAAATCGCCCCCAATGCTCCCGATGAGTTCCGCTTTAAGAATAATTGAAGCCTGCTTTTAATACGTCGAGTTGATTCAATAGTAGTCATACAATTCTTTAATCTCTCTTTACATATCGGTTTGTCCGAGAGTGTTCTTGATCACATCCACCGCTTTTTTCAGATCCTTTTCTTCCATATAAGGATGTGTCGGGATAAGAAGGAGTCTTTTTGACATATATTCCGCATTTGGAAAAGGCTCCTTGGCGACCTCATATCCAATCTTGTGAACCCTGTGTACCGGCTCTGGATAAAGTGTTGTAGCCTCGATTCCTTCGTTCACAAGCGTCTTGAAAACATCGTCTCTTTTCGACACATCGTCTATCAAAAGAGGGAACTGATTAAAAACCGGTTTTGATTCTTTAGATATATCAGGAAGCAAGACCCCGCCAAGCCCTGAGAGTTCCCTGTGAAGATATATGCCGTTTCTGTATCTGCATTCAAAGATACCATGCGCATCCTTAAACAGAGACGCCCCAAGCCCGGCCTGAAAAGGAGTATAGGCGTATGAGTCAAAATCATAGTGTGTCTCTGTGTATTTAAATTGCGAAATAAAACCGCTTAAAAGAGAATAAAACCATGGCCTTACCGCCAGTGAAAGGGCGCCGGTCTTTAAAAATATATTGGCC
>JALXFI010000052.1 GCA_027069035.1 bacterium | reverse complement strand
TCTTCATACAGCGCCTTGCCCTCAAGGCATGCATCGGCGATATTGGAAGCAAAAAGTTTGATAGCCCTTATCGCATCATCATTACCTGGTATTATATAATCGACATAATCCGGGTCACAATTTGTATCAACAACAGCCACTACGGGAATATGGAGTTTACGCGCTTCACAAACGGCTATATGCTCCTTCTTTACATCGATAACAAAAACAATATCAGGAAGGCCTTCCATATCTTTTATTCCGCCAAGATACTTCTCAAGCTTAGTCCTTGCCCTTTCCAACTGTAGCACCTCTTTCTTTGTAAGCCCATTGTAAGAGTCCTGTTCCTTCATCGCCTCTAATCTCTTCAGTTTCTCAATGCTCTTTTTTATAGTATTATAATTTGTAAGGGTGCCTCCAAGCCACCTCTGTGACACAAAAAACATGCCGCACCTTCTTGCCTCTTCTTCTATCGCTGTCTGAGCCTGTTTTTTTGTTCCCACAAACAATACCTTGCCTCCTTTGCTGACTTCATCCTTTACAAAGTCATAGATATTGCGCGACATCTTTACCGTCCGCTGAAGATCAATGATGTATATGCCGTTTCTTGCGGTAAAGATGTAGGGACGCATCTTGGGATGCCACCTGTTCGTCTGGTGGCCGAAGTGTACCCCGGCCTCCAAAAGCTGTTTCATGTTAAGATAAGCCATGTCTCCTCCTTGTGTTAGGTTTTTTCCTCCGTCCCGTCTTCCTCCACCAAAATCCGTGACTATGACAATCATGCCTAAAAGCAACAATTTGCATAGATACGGACACCTTTGACAGAGTCAGGGGCGTGCGGGATTTGGTTTAACATATATTCTTAGCACAACGGCCGTTATTATTGCAAGGATAAAAAACCGCCCAAATCCCGCTATAGCGGAATTTGGGCTTGACTCTCAAATGGATTTGTGGCAATATTCTGACTGATTATTTTCTTATCATCCCGGAACACGGTGAAAGTCCGTGGCGGTCCCGCCGCTGTAATCGGGGATGGGAACCTGCATAGAGCAAAGCTAAGCCACTTACAGGGTATACCCTGTGGGGAAGGCGGCAGGAACTCAGTTGATCCGAAAGCCAGAAGACCTGATAAGAAAGTTTGCGGGCAGACCAATGGTAAAGGCAACCCCGGTATAGTTCTTTATTATTAAGAGCATATCGGGGTTTTTCATTTCTAAACAAAAAACCATTAATAAGGAGGAAACTATGAAAAAACTTATTATTTCTTATCGTCGCAGATGCAGAAAAACAGGGACAGGACTGTCACATTATATAATGATAACCCCCAAGAAAGAGGAGAAAAAGTAGATGGGTTTTACCGCAATAAAGACCAAAAGCTGCTCAAGACATGCCAACACAGGGTATGGTCCAAAGTTTTCCGTAATAGATATAGGCCTTCCCGATAAGGCGGCTGTAATAGAGCCTGACACGGCCTTCTGGGCAGTGGTGGAAAAGGATTCTATTGAAAATGCGCTTAGCGGTTCTCTGGTTGTGGATTTTAAAGAACATGCAGACGGGTTTAAAGAGGAGATGGACTCCTTCCGTTTTAAGCTCAAACCGTCCGCTGTATACTTTAATCCGACCGAACTTTGCAACCTTAACTGCACCTACTGCTACCTTCCGGAAGATATGCGGCGTTCAGGGGTATCGATGTCAAAGGAGGCGCTCTTTGATAACCTTGAAATATTAAGCCGATACTTCAGCAAGACCATGGACGAATCTTCAAAACCTCAGGTAATATTTCACGGAAGCGAACCCATGGTTGCAAAGGAGGCGGTCTTTGCAGGTATTGAAAAATACGGCGACAGGTTTCATTTCGGCATCCAGACAAATGCCACATTCCTTGATGATGAGGCAATATCGTTTCTTAAAACAAAGGGCGTAGGCATAGGCGTCTCTCTTGACTCCCCCGACCCGTCCATATCGGACAGTCTAAGAAAGGGCTGGGACGGCTCAGGAAGCTTCAAAAAGGTCTTGAATGTTATAAGAAAATTATCCGACTACCCTGCATTTAATGTGATATCCACCGTTACATCCCTTAATGTGCATACATTGCCTCAGATGGTAGAGTTCCTGCACGATAATGGCGTCAGTATAGCCATGTTAAATCCCGTAAGATGCACTCAAAAAGGAGGGGCCGGTTTAAAACCTGAAAACGATGTATTGTCTCAATACCTGTTAAAAGCGCTCGACAGAGCATTCGAGTTGTACACAAAGACAGGCAGAAAAATACTTGTAACAAACTTTGCCAATGTATTGATGGGGATCATGGGACCAACAGGCAGACGGCTCATGTGCGACATCTCACCCTGCGGTGGCGGAAGGTGTTTTTTTGCCCTCTCTGCAAAAGGGGGAATATTCCCGTGCAGTGAGTTTATAGGGATGCCTCAATATGAGGGCGGTAATATCGCAGAGGATGATATAGACAACATACTTAAAAGCAAACCCTTTGAAGAGATAAAGGCAAGGAAGGTTGAAAACTTTAAGCCGTGCGACAGTTGCAGCATAAGACACTTCTGTGGCGCGCCATGCCCTGCAGAGGTCAGGATGCTCTCAGGAACCGTCAATGCCCCAAGCCCTTACTGTGAATTCTATGAAGAGATGGTTCGGTATGCCTTCAGGGTAATCGCCGGCGGCAGGGAGAATGCATTTCTCTGGGACGGCTGGAAGGAAGAGACCGACGAGACATTCAGCCCTCGGGGGTCAGGTCTTTAATTTTAGCATTAGAAAAAAAAGGAAAAAAAGGGGACAGATTTATTTATTGTTTTTCTTTGGCCGTCTCTGTCCATGAAATTCAATACGTCTACCAATTTTTTCGGAAACTTCTTCTGCAAACCGATTACTTCCAGTTAATTGTCCCCTCTGAACTGCCTTACGAATCAACTCCCATTCACCTACCG
>JALXFI010000051.1 GCA_027069035.1 bacterium | reverse complement strand
GTTTTAAGTCTCTCAAGAGGCTTATTCCATCCCGGGCGTAATTTGAGCGCTTTTTTATAATACCTTGATGCATCCTCTAAGTGCCCCAGATTCTCGTAGGTAAGACCAAGGTTGAAATTGGCATCTGGATCATCAGGTTCAAGGCTCAAAGCGCTTTTAAAGGCATCAACTGCATTGTTCAACTTACCGCTAAGCATATAAATACCGCCAAGGTTATAATAGGCAGAGGCATTGGTTTTATTTAATGCTATCGAATTCAAAAAGGCCACCCTTGCCTTTTCCAACTTGCCTCTGCCAAAATAGATTGAACCTATGTTGTAGAATGCCTTGTCATCACCGGGATTTATTTCAACCGCCTTTTTAAACATCTCAAGCGCACCCGCATCATTGTGCATATCCATATATAAAAAGGCAAGATCAACATAGGCATCCGGAACAGAAGACTTTAGAACAATAGAGCGTTTAAAAGATTCTACAGCCTTATTGTAATCGCTCAATTTAGAATATACAAGACCAAGCATCCTGTAGGCACCTGCATTTTCTGGCGCCAGTTCCACAACCTTCACAAATGCGTCTTTGGCATGTGCCATATCTTCACTTTTAAAGTAGGCCATCCCAAGACTGTAATAAGCGCTGTCATCAATGGGGTTTATAGCTACAATCTTTTTAAACTCTCCAATAGCATCTTTATACCTGTTAAGGGTAAGATATACACTGGCCAGGTCTTTATAGGGCTTGGGATTGCCAGACCAGAGTTTTATAGCTATTTTCAACTCTCTGATCGCCTTATCATATTCCTTTAACCCGTTGTAAACATCTCCAAGCGCATTGTGCGCCACCGAATAACCGGGTTTCAGTTTTATACCCCTTATGAGTGCATCTTTCGCCTTAACATACTGTTTATCATTAAGATAAGAGATACCTATCCCGACCCACCCCTTATAACTCAATGGATTTTTTTTTACAACATCCGACCATAGCGCCCGCCGACTCTGCCAGACCCTGTTTCTGCTGTGTGTGGCAATGGCATTAAAAATAACATACACAGTAAAAAAACCGGCAACCATTGCATAAATATAACCTTTTATCCTCCCCCTCTCCATCCTTTGATAGACCGCAGAAAGGATGCCAATGGAGACGAAAGATATCCCCACACCGGGAAGGTACGTCCTGTGTTCATTTATAACCATATTTAACGGCAGTATGGTCTCCGGAATAAATGCGATAAAGAACCAGACCACACCAAAACCAATAAGAGGATTTTTTCTTGATATGATAACCGCCGCAACTACAAGGATAACAATGACCACGAACGAAACGATAAAGGTGATGTCTATAGGGGTCTTTACGATCTTAAAGGCATGGTCAACGCTTAAACCGGAAGGATATAAAAGCTTGCCAATATAAAACAAAAGTGCCTTTATCTGAGTAAGGATATTTTCAAATATGCTCCTTCTATCTCCGTGTCCCCTAAAAAATGTCCTGGAAGAGACCTTTATCACCGCCCTTCCGAAAAGATTCCTCCTTATAAGAAGGTATATACCGGTAATTATCCAGAATGGGATATGGAATTTAAGATGTGTGATCCATGATTTAAAACTTATCCTAAAAAAAACCTTCCTTTTATCTTCTTTTTCTCTTATATAAATAAGATATTCATATAGGAGCAGGACAATCGACAGTGTAACCGCTATCTCTTTGCTTAACAGCGACAACGAATAAGCAGTAAGGGACAATATATAATATAAAGAAAATTTCTTAAGGTTTCTACCCTCTGCCTTCCTTTCTGCTTCGGCTTTCAGAAATAGATAAAACGAAAGGAGATAAAATAAGGTTACTAAAAGAACAGACCGGCTTGATATGTAGTTTACAGCCTGGGTGTTAAGCGCATGGAGGCCAAAGACAAGCGATGCAAGTAAAAGCGGCGCTTTTCGGGCATAGGAGATACGGTTTTCATCCTGCAATATGTTAAAATGATGGTTTGAAAGAAGAAGCCCAAGTATAAAATAGATAAGGATTACATTTATTGCATGAAGCAGAATATTTACAAGGTGATAACCAAAGACATTATAGCCGTCGAGCCAATAATTAAGGGCATAGGTAACAAGGAGCACAGGGCGAAGCATGGAGGATTTTTTGTCAACACTAAAGGTTCCGGGAGAAGTAAAAAAAGATGGAATATTTTTTACAGCCCTGATATATAAATTATCAACTATGGAATGGTAATCGTCAAACTGAAACGGATTGAAAAGTGAATTAGAGTAGATTAAGAAAACAGCAGCAAGCAAAATCAGTACGATAAGGTGATTTTTAAACTTTACCGTCCCGGACATATTTTCAGACATATTAAGAATATCATCACCAAATAAGGAATTATTGGGCTGACCTGCCGGCATAAAGCGGGATAAATGCAATATGCTGGGGTAACGGATAAAACCCGCAGCATCCAACCTGTATTTCAGATGAAAATATCAAGTTTTTGCAAAAAATGTCAAGAAACAAATAGAACCCAAATCCTACTATAACAGTGAAGTGATCAAAAAAGTATTAGGAGATAAGATACATGATGTTGCAAGTTACAGGTTGAAGATATGATACCTATAAAAGATGAAAACCCAACTAACATCTTTCCTTTTATAACCATATCGATAATATTCATTAATATAATTCTATTCTCTTACCAGATATCACTCGGGGCTAATGGTAACAAATTAGTCCTTCAGTTAGGCGCCATACCTTATGAGATAACCCATTTCAGGGATATATTTCCTCCCTCTCCCATACTGCCTCCTTTAACGCTTTTTTCAGCTATGTTTATCCATGGAGGGCTCCTGCATCTTGGGGGAAATATGCTCTTTCTCTGGATATTCGGAAATAATGTCGAAGATTATCTCGGACATATAAAGTTTCTCTTTTTTTATCTTATCTCAGGTGTGGTGGCAAGCCTCTTTCACATACTTACTCAACCCACCTCAACCGTTCCCATGATAGGGGCAAGCGGAGCCATTGCCGGAGTGCTGGGGGCATATTTTATACTCTTCCCATATGCGCGCATACTTACGCTTGTCTTTTTCTTTTTTTTCATGACAACCGTAAGGATTCCCGCTGTAGTCTTTATCGGCCTGTGGTTCGTATTACAGGTGCTCAGCCTTAATTCAGGCGGAGGCATTGCATGGTACGCCCATATAGGCGGTTTCCTTACAGGTGTAATGCTTGTGAGCTTTTTTGCAGGCAAAAATAAGATAAGGACTTTCCGGCATAAAAGATATTGAAATATCTTTTTATAGGACACGGATTTACGCGGAAAAAGTGGATTATTATACTTAAAAACTCAAAAGGTTTTACTTTTCTTGCATTTAATATCTGTGATCATCCGTATCTATTCGCGGCTAATTTGCTCTTAATAGGATACAGACTTTCACAGAAAGAACAGATATGTCTTGTTGTTGACAATTAAGGGCAACACGCGCTTTCAGAGCCTTTGTCTTACAATCTCAAAAAGTGCCACACCGCCTGCCACAGACGCATTAAGTGATGTTACCCTGCCGCTCAATGGAATAGAAACGAGAAAATCACAGTTTTTCATAAGAAGCGGCCTTATCCCCTTGCCCTCACTTCCAATAACAAGTGCAATATCCATATTGAGATCGGTTTCATAAATGCTCTTATCGGCCTCTGAGTCCATGCCCGCAACCCAGACGCCCTCTTTTTTAAGCCTTTCAACTGCCTGCCTTAGATTTGTTGCCATGACTATGGGCACAGATTCAACAGCACCTGCGGATGCCTTGACAACGGCAGGTGTTATTGCCACCGCACGGTCTTTCTGGATAATAACGCCATTCACTCCGGCGCATGATGCCGTGCGGATAATCGCCCCAAGGTTATGCGGATCCTGAATCGAGTCGAGGACAAGTATAAGCGCCTTTTTGCCGGATGCCTTCCAGCGGTCTATAATATCGTCAATCTCTGCATATCTAAACCTCTTAAGCTCGGCTATAATACCCTGATGTTTTGAGGTCTTTGCAGGTCTGTCAAAGGATTGTTTAGGGAGATAAACCACAGGTATCTTAAGCCTCTGCGCATAAGAGACGATCTCATCCACATCTCTGCCTCGGCGCCCGGATGCTATCTTTACACACTTCACATCCTCCGGATGCACCGCAATGGCCTCCCTTACAGGGTTTATGCCGTAGACAAATCTCATAATACAGGGACAACCCCCATGTTTTTAAAAGAGTCATGGTTAAATGTTCAAACGTAAAACTTCTTCCTTAACTCTTGTCTATTCAACTAATTTAATCTTAAGGATATTCTTAATGAGATCAAAATGTTTATCAATAGAATAAATACTACATTGATTTTGTTTGGCATTTTGAACTATTATTAAATCAGAAATTCCAACTCCATTTACACCATTTTTGAGGCATGTATATTGATAATCAATGAGCTGTTCCCAAATAACAGAAAGTTTTAATTTGTTTATTTCATTAAGCAGGTTAACAAGTCTTCTTTGCTTCCTGATTTTAAGGAATGGAATCAACTCAGATAAAATCAGATCGTTTGTTACAACCAGATTTTCATCAATAAAAAAATCCAATTTATCAAAACCGTCACTGCCTCTAAAATATTCAATCCAAACAGAGGTATCTACTAAAATCGACACTTCCTGCCCCTAATCGAATCTAAATCAAGATCAATATCTATTTTTCCCTTAAACTGTTTAATACCTGAAATTTTATATTTTCTAATAAGATCCTCAAGGGCAGTGATTATAACTTTAGTTTTGGTCTCAATGCGGGTAGCCCTCATGGCTTCCTTAAGCAAATTCTCCGGCAAATCAAGTGTTGTTCTCACAGCCAACCTCCTTTATGCATAATATAGTATGTTTATGCATATAATGTCAAGAGTGAATACAGCCTGTATCTTTCTTTGTTCTAACCATAAAAAGGGGACACTTCCCCCCAAAAACAGAGATAGGTTTTTGGGCAAATTGGCAAGACGCTTTAAATGCAAGGCCGCAGGCGATTTTTCTTTTGAGGCGTACATAACCTCTGCGGTGAGAAAGAAAATCGCCTAAAACACAGCAGTTAAAGATGTATTGCCAATTTCAAATCCCGCTATTGCGTGATTTGGGTCCCGTATTTACTTGACAGGCTACTGATTATTGAATAGAGTAATTTCATGCCGAGAATAGCAAGAGTATGTGGACAGAGGAATTTATAAGGAAACTTGAGAGAATTCTTGGTCGTGATATATTACCCAAAAAAGCAGGGCGTCCAAAGAAAAAGAAGAAAACAAAATAATATACGGGAAGTGTCCCTCTAATTCTACGCCCTATAAGTCTTAAACAGCTCCCCCCACTCTGTTTTCATGAACTTTCTTATGATACTTTTACCTACAATCGGATACCAGAGGCAATCATGATATACCTTTGAGGCAATAGGAGCCCAAACTACAAGAGGAGAATGAAGGGCGATTTTCTCTAAAAATCTCAATGGGCCTTTTCTTAACAACTGATCGCCCCATATCACAAAACTCTTTTTTGTTTTAAAACCAAAATTTATTTCAGAGATATCCTCGCCTACAATATTAATCTTTTCAGGGTTGCCTATACCCAATCCCATATCATTACACATCTTGATATATGGTATATCCATCGGGTTAAAACCCATCATCTTGGCGGCAATGGCATCTATAGACACCGAATCGGCGCTGGCAAGAATGAAATTCTTAATTCTGGGCTCCATAGTCCTTGGTCCTGCCCCGTCTCCACAAACGGTCCCATCCATCACAGTAAAAATCCCCGGGTGTAGTTCTTTTTGCATAATCATAAGATCTACTAAAACCTCATGAATGTGCTTATGCGCATAGTGTCGAACCTCCTTCAGAAGACCTCCAAAGGCATTCTTGATACTCCCTGTTGTTATCGAATGTCCATGGGTTTTTACTGTTGGAAGGTGAATAACATTTTTTCCTATGAACATCTCAGGTATCTCTATACCTTGAGGAAATATCTTATCCAGTTTCAATAACTTGCCTTTAAAATTATATTTGACCCATTTGACATCCGGCAGTGGAATGAATGGCAAATCCAATTTATTTAAGACCGGCATCCAACCGTTGTTCTTTGAACCCTCGATCGGGTTGGTCACAACGGTCTTATTCTCAACGGGAAACAGCATATCTTTCTTGTAACCATCATCAAGAAGCGTTTTTATAACCCCTTCCACCTGCCATGGCTGACTTGAACACGCCGGAAAGTATTTTGTCCATGAAAGGTTGAGTTTTATCAAAGTAGAAATATCTTTCGAGATATAATCCTCATATTCGGCTTTATGCATCAGGTCTTTGTAATCGGCGATAACGCTGTCTGGATTTGTTCTTAGTACAACAACCTTTGATTTTATCATTTTTCTCCCACTCCCTGTTTTTAGATATACAAAATTATGCAGACTGTAACCAGCCACAAGCCTATATTTATTAAAAGAGGTTTGTCGGTAAAAAACAGGCTTGTCGGATCCCCTCCCCTGTTTTTTTGATGAACAAGGTAGAGATAACGAAAAATACCATAAAGGACAAAAGGGATCGTAAGGTTCAAATAGGTTGTATGAAGTTTTAACTGCACCTTTTCGGACATAGTATAAAGGGCATAGGTGACAACAATAGATGCAGTCAAGACAGCTATTATCTGGTCTAAAAAGTAAGAACTGTATTCATCAAGTATCGACCTGTGTTCCTTTGCGCTTTCCTTCATAAGAACCAATTCGTGTCTCCTCTTTCCAAAGCCGAGAAAAAGTGCAAGAAGAGTTGTACAGATTATCAGCCATGGAGAGATTTCCACATCGATTACTACCGCACCGCCGACCGCCCTTAAAACAAAACCGAGAGCAATGATCATTACATCAATGATTACAATATGTTTTAAATATGTGGAATAGGCTATATTTGAAACAAAGTATACCAATGTAATAACCCCGAACATCGGGTTCAGGTAAAAGGACATGCCAAGTGAAACCATAGCCATTGTTATTGCAATTATTACAGCAGTCTGAATCTTAAGTTTTCCAGACGCAATCGGTCTTTCCTTCTTGTATGGATGCTGTCTGTCTTCTTCAACGTCCATGACGTCATTAATCAAGTAAACACTTCCGGTAAACAGACAGAACAGTAAAAAAGCAAAAAGACTCGTTATGATTGAATATGGCTCAAAGAGGTGCTGAGAGAATACCAATGCTGCAAAAACAATTAAATTCTTAATCCATTGTTTTGGGCGGATTGCCCTGATTATTTGAAATAAAGTGAAAGTATCCATAAAACTTAATAAAGATGAAGATATTGAACCGTTTTTATAATATTTTCTATCAAGTATATCATTAAACAACCCTTGAAAGATATTTTAAATATACAAGGATATGAACAGTTTAATAAAAAGAAAAAACGGTCGCTGTCCCTATTAAAAGTCTAACAGGGTAGCTTCAAGTCGATTCCCTGCGGTTGCTGAAAATGCAAAGTATAAAGGTACAAAGGTAATCTTCTTCTCAGGCAGTTGAGCGTAAGGCCTCATAGAAAATACAATCCCTTCAGGAATGTTATTGTATATCTGCAGAAAGAGATGTAAACTTTTCAACCTGCCGGAAGAACCGCTTTTTACCTCTAATGGATAAATCCTGCCATCAATAACAGCTACATAATCCACCTCTGCCGAACTGCTTTTTGCACGTCGCGACCAGTAATAAATGTTTTCCCTTTGTGACAATATCATCTCCTGCCCAACAAACTGCTCTGCCATAGCGCCGTTATAAATACTAAGCAAATCTGTCTTTCCATACTCAACATCCATGGGCATACCGGTTAGATATCGCATGAGTCCTATGTCAACCAGCAAGGCTTTGAATATTTTTTCAGATGCAGCGGCTCCCAACGGCAATCCGGAAGGGTCAACCGAAGGGATTTTCCTGACAATATTTGATAGGCAAAGCACATCAAACGCCCTTTTCAAAGTGGGATTTGAGTAACCATCGGCAAGCCTGGAATATTTTATCTGCCGTCCCACATTCTGAGATATTTTTGTTAATACAGCATTTATACAATGTTTATCAGCTCTTGGGCTGTGTTTGGCAAAGTCCAATCGATAGGTTTCGCAAAGCTCAGCCTGAACCTCGAAAGATTCCTGCATTGATTTGGTTTCCACAAATGCCTTAACACTCTCAGGCATCCCTCCAATGAAAAAATACCGACGGAGTTCTTCACAGATAAAAGCATGAATCGTTTGCGAAACTTCTCCCGGTTTGCCAAGAATAATACTTGCTGCTTCTTCATTGCCGGTTGCATGAAGGTATTCTGCAAAACTCAGTGGATGAAGGGATAAGAATTGTACCCTTCCTACCGGAAAAGAAATATCACGCATAGCAAATTCAAGCAGGGAACCGGCCGCAACCACATGCAGATCAGG
>JALXFI010000050.1 GCA_027069035.1 bacterium | reverse complement strand
TATCTATACTAAGCCCAAGCGATTTTTGCTCCAAGATTGCCTTTATCTCTGATCCGAATATGAACCTCTTGTCATCTTTAAAGTAATAAAAAGGTTTTATCCCCACCCTGTCGCGGGCACAAAAGAGTCCTTTTTTAACATCATCCCATATAGCAAATGCAAACATCCCGTTCAGATATTGGAGACACCCTTCAGAATGCTCTTCATACAAATGGAGTATCACCTCGGTATCGGAACCGGTCTTAAACCTGTGCCCTTTCTCTATAAGTCCGTCTTTAAGCTCTTTATAATTATATATCTCTCCATTCAACACTATCCTTAAGCTGCCGTCCTCGTTTGCTATAGGCTGACTGCCAGTCTTGAGATCAATGATGCTAAGACGCCTCATGCCTATGCCAATATTATCCTTTACATACGTGCCAAGTTCGTCAGGGCCTCTGTGTACAAGAGTGCGGCACATGCTGTGAATGAGGCATTTATCTACAGGTTCACTGTCAAGTCTTAGATAACCCGTTATTCCGCACATAGGAGCCTCAGTTTACCAAAGGGGCTTCCGACGGGCGCGCTTTCTTACAAAACGAATACAATGACTTCACTTCATTAACTTCCTGTTCTTTATGTTCCTCATTCCAGCCAAGTTCATGTGCCATTATTCCGGCTATTTCGTTCACGGCACTGTCGCCTGGATACCCGGCAGAACCGATATCGGTTCTTCTAAGCACTACATCAGATAACTTCACCGCCATCTCTTCCCTCACCGCATTTACAACCTCAGCCGCAACAACCTCTTTTGAATCCGAAACAGTCTTTAAAAGGGCAGGCTTATCTTCCCCATATCTCAGGATATCTCCAATTCTCGACCCATAACTATAGACAAGATGGGTAATGACCTTATCGCCAGCAGAAAAATCCTTAACAGCTTTATAAAGAAAGTCGTTAAAACACCCGATATCCCCTCCAAATATGGGGGTTGTCCCTGTTTTACAGGGAGGAGAAGATCTTCTTAATTTTTTAAAGACAACATTTATAGCCCTTTCAACAACGTATCTATGGGTTGTCAATTTCACTCCAACGACACTTACCAGACCTTCCACGCCATCACTCAGATTATGGTCGCATATCTCGTACTTTTTTTGCAGCTCCACCTCTCCCGTCCCCTTATCTACCCCTCTCATCGGCAACAGCCCGTAATGAACAAATGTTATATCGTCAGGCTCAATATCCGCCTCAGGGAAGGCTTTGTTTATATCACTTAAAAAGTTGTTTAAACGCTCCTCATCCATACCGCCGTTATCCGTATTAGCCGTAACGGACCTGTGGTCCGTGCCGATAATGGTGTGTTCCCTCCACGGCGCAAAAAACAGTATTCTCTCTCCGGCACAAACCCTTCCGCTTTGGTCTATGTATTCATAACGTGCCGGCAATCCCAAAGCACAGTCTTTCAGAAGCCTCTTTTTAATGATTATATTGGCTGCGGAAGAACGCACAAAGTGTGTTTTTATGCCTCTTTTTTTTAAACCCTTTAAAACAGTATCAACCCACGGACCTGCCGTATTTAAAACCGTTTTAGCCCTTATATTAAAGGAATCACCTGCAAGACGGTCATCTACTTTTACCCCTGCAATCCTTTCTTTATCAACAATAAAACCCGTACATTCAAGGTAATTGGCGATATCTGCGCCTTTTTCAGCAGCAGACAGGATATAGGAAAGGAGAAGACGTTCCGTATTGAAGCACTGACAGTCATACCACAGAGCTCCGCCTTTAAACCCGTTCCAGTCGATGCCTGTATATCTTTTAACTTCATCCTTTGAAATGACCCGGCCGGCAGGCAAATATTTTTGCGGGTCACTCAGTCTGTTCCTGTCAAAACCTATAAGGTCATTCAGTTTCAACGCAACGGACATTACAAATCTGTTCTTTGTCCCATAACCATATGTAGGCATTACAAAGGGCAAAGGATGTATAAGATATGGAGCGGTCCTCATAAGATTCGTGCGCTCAAGTATCGATTCTCTCATTCGCTTAATATCAAGGGACTGAAGGTATCTCAGCCCGCCATGAATAGTCTTGAAACTATTGGAGGAGGTGGCATTTCCAAAGTCTCCTCTTTCGATAAGGGCAACCCTAAGCCCCCTTAATGCGGCATCCCACGCTGCGCACGCCCCATAAATACCCGCGCCGATAATAACAAGGTCGTACAGTGTATTGGCCAAAATATTCAGGTCTCTTTTCATTGTTTTTTGTTTTGATACTTCATTATTTTATATTGCCGGCGGCAAAATGTGATAGGGCTGTTTCTCTTTCCAAGCAGTTTAATATCCGCAGTATCCCGAAACAGCGCCCTGAGAGAGGCAGCGGGGCGGCCGGCATCAAACCTTCCCTTTAAGAGCGTTCCGTAAGCGCCTATATACCTCTCTTCACCTTCAAAGGGAAGCGGGTCGGAGCCTGCAACCACCTTAAGCCCACGTTTTTTTGCCTTAACCATAAGCCGCGGCACAGGCCAAAGCGTGTTTCTCAATGAAGTATCACAGATAAATAAATCCTTTGAAGTACAGTTTTCTATAACATCTTCAACCAGTCTTCCCCTTTTAAAAAACCATTTTCCAGGCGCCCAGTTGATTGCAGGTATTCCACCGGAGTCTTTCACACGCTGAAGTATCTCATAAACAGAGTATTTTCGGTCTTCCCAGAGTGTATTACTAAAAAAGGAGAGAATCTCAAGTCTCTCCCTTGTTACAACCTGTCTGCCTGCAATAATAAAAAGTGTTGCGTTTTCTGAAGTCTCAACTATGAGGGCTTCTTTCTCTCCTGATCTATAAACGCTGAATCCGTATCTCTTAAGTCCCGAGCCTTTTTCTTTTAATTTTTCAAAAAAATTGCAGTCGTACCGTTCCGCAAGCAGCCAGACCATATATGCATGCTGAGAGGCACCGTCTTGCGTAAGTCTACATGAAAGAGCCTTTAAATTCTCTATCCCGCCCTGTAATGCAAAGGGAAGGTCATAGAATGGATATATATGGACGTGGGCGTCGGCAACGATAGTTGATTCTTCACCCATGGACTGAATCTATACCGCTCAATGCCTTGACAAGTTTTTCCCTATAGGCCTTTTCCCCGTATCTTTCCAAGTAAATCTTATAGGCATTTTTAGCCTTCTTAAGAGCATCCTTCCTCTTCTCAATGGATTCGATAATCCCTTCTGCAAAATCTTCAGGCTCGGGACGAGCAAGAAATGCGCATGTCTCGTCAAGCTCTTGAGTATGTGTCTTCAGCCTTGTGGCAACAATCGGGACGCCGCTTGCCATATACTCGTAAATCTTTAGAGGCGTATTGGTGCCTTTAAGTCTTGGAGAGACAAGAACATCGGCTTTGCTTATGAATCTTTTAACAAGATTCACCTCAAGCGTGCCAGTAAAGATCGTATAATCCGAAATCCCCAATCTTTCAGCCCGTGTCCTTAAGCTCAACACCTGTTCAGGGGAGCCTCCGAGAAATATAAAGAGTAGATTCTTCCGTTTCTTAACTATAATATTTATACTTTCAAGATACATATCAAGCCCCTGATACGGTTCAAAAGTGCCTGCATAGAGTATAATCTTTTTACCTCTGTTTTTTATAATCCTGCCAAGGTTTACTTCGGACCTGCTGTATTTAAATCTTATAGGATAGAAAAGTGTGTTCTGGATAAGGACATCCTTATCGCTAAACCCCATCCTTTCCACCTGATCCTCAAGGTCATTACATATGGTTATTACAGCCGATGCCCTTGATAGAGACAATCTTTCCAAAGATTCGAATAATTTGACAACGGGTTTAAGGGTTGTAAAATTAAAGTTCTCCAATTGCTGTGGAAGGCTTGAGTGCATGTCGTAAATGTATTTCTTATGAAAGAAAATATTAAAGAGTATGCAGAAAAAAACCGCCTCTTCATGGGCATAAACAATATCATACCTGTTTCTTATAAGCATATTGACGGCCTTTAAGAATAAAAGCATATCAAAGAAGACCTTGCTTATTGAAGGGCCTATTTTTACACTGTAAATAAGCGGCAGCTTCCTTGTCCTGTATATATTTACATTATCTATATCCACATCCTCGCCGATTGGATAGGTAAGAAGATCGATCTTATGCCCCAGCTCTGAAAGCATCTTAGTGCGGTAATATACACTGAGAGGGGTGCCACGTGATGAAAAAAACGGCTGTGGAGCAATCATAAGAATCTTCATTGCTACTCTCGGATTTCTTTAATATTGTAACTCTTTGCCCTCTTGCTGTGGGTATATATTATTATCTCTCCTATAAGGCCCACCGCAAATATCTGTATGCCGATTACTATGAGAAGGGAAGACAGGAAAAGGGACGGCTTGTCCGTAAGCCCAAAATTACTTGTAAAGAGTCGTAAAAATATCAAATATCCGTTTATTGCCATGCCTGCTATAATAAAGAAAGAGCCGACCAATCCAAAGAACCGTAGCGGCTTATATGTAAAGCGGATAAGAAAGAAGAGGGCAATGATATCAATCACCCTGTTAAGGTATGTCCTAAGTTTATATACACGTGTTTTTGTATCTCCGGTGTGCTGCTCCACCTCTATTTCTTTTACACGCAGTCCCTTATGCTCGGCCAGTATGGGAATAAATCTATGCTGATCGCCATAGATATCAAATTGTTCAACAATCTCTTTTTTCAAACCCTTAAGTCCGCATGAAATATCGCCAAATTCTGCGCCTGTAAAAAGCTTTAATATCCTGTGGAATACAGCCGACTGCATCCTGTTAAACGGCGTATCGTTCCTGCGCAATCTCTTAGCTATGGCAACATCACACTCATCGTTACACAATGCATCATAGAGTTTTTTTATCTCATACGGTTCGACCTGCATATATGCCGCAAGTGTAAATACATACCTGCCCTGAGCCCTTTCAAGTCCGACCGAGATGGCTATAGACTCACCAAAGGTCTTCTGGAATTTAATCACCTTTATTTTAGGTTCATCCCCTGCAAACCTCTTTATCTCAAGATATGCCTTATCCTTATGACCATCTACCACAAATATAAATTCAAACCTGTCTGTCAGTTTTTTTATCTCATCCGCATAAGAAATATACAGCCCTTCAAGGTCGTCATGCCTTTCGACAACAGGCACTATTACAGAGATATCATAATTATACTTATGCGTCTTGCCCGTTTTCTTTTTTTGTAATAAAGTCATTTATACATTACCTGTAATGCTGTTTATAATTTTATCGGATTTAAGATCGCCGGTTTTGATAATAAGCTGGGTTACAAAACCGAAGGCAAGAAGACTGAAGGCAAGAAACAGATACAAGGTGCCTGTGCCCTGTAATACAAACGAATACGTAAGGACTTGCGAACCATGGTGACTTAAGAAATACTGCGCCCAAAATACAAGGCCTAAAAACAAGAAAGGCAGGCTGAACCAGCTAAAAAGCGCTAACGGCCTTGAAGAAAAATCTACGAGCACCTTTATCTTGAGCAGGTCAATTATTACCTTCCATGACCTTGAGAGCCCGTACTTACTATCTCCTTTAGCCCTTGCCCTGTGCGTCACAGGGATTTCAGCAATATTGGCCCCTATCGAAGACGCAATTATGGGTATATACCTGTGCATATCGGAATACAGATGTATATTTTCTACCAATTCCCTTCTAAAACCCTTTAGTGAACAACCGAGATCATGGATGCTTACCTTGGTTATAAAAGATATAATAGCATTTGCAATCATGGATGGCAGCCTTCTTGATAAAAATCTGTCCTTTCTCGCCTTTCTCCACCCACATACAAGGTCATATCCCGACTGAAGCTTTATGATTACCGGAAGTATATCGGCAGGGTCATTCTGGAGGTCGCCATCCATTGTAATAATGATATCTCCCCCTGCATACTCAAACCCTGCCGCCATGGCCTCTGTCTGGCCATAGTTTCTATCAAAAATTACAAGTTTGATATTAGGTTCTTTTCTTTTAATCTCTTTTAGAATATCGGACGTTCCGTCCACAGAGCCGTCATCGACAAATACAATCTCAAACTTAAGAGAAAGTTTGCAAAGCTCCGACTTTATCCGCAGGTAGATCTCTTCAATGTTCTCCGACTCATTATAAAGAGGAACAACAAGAGATATATCTGTTTTTGACATAATTATATGGAGCGTAGAAGGTTTTGAGAAAAATATCAGACAGATATCAAACTTAATCTCATCCTTCTTAGATTTAATCCTTCTCTACTTTACACAAAAGTCCTCTCAATTGATACGATCCGAAACCATTATCATATGGTGGACTATCGTTAGTAAGAACATTGGCATTAGATTTAAACACACCAAATTCAGGGGCAGGCATCTCCGGGAACCACCATCCATGTTCCACATTAATCACACGAGGATTGATATCCTCTGTAATAAGAGCACGCATCTTAATACTTCCACGCGGAGAGCTTATTATAACCCAATCACCTTGTTTTATGCCATGAACCTTTGCAACTTTTCTGTGAATCTCAACCTGTGGATCAGGCCTGCGTCTTCGTAATGATTTAATCTGACGATGCTCGCTGTGAAAGTACTCCAATCTTCGACTTCCTGTAGTTAATACATATGGAAATTCTTTAGCTAAATCAGGGGTTGAAACCGGTCCTTCAGGAGGTTCCTTAAATGATGGAAGCGGGTCATAACCCAAACGTTTCAAAGCCTTAGAGAACAGCTCCACCTTGCGTGATGGAGTTCTGAATCCCTTTCTTTCAAACTTTCTGTATTTATGTGGGGGATAAACAAACCTTCTCTCCCTTAGCTCATCAATTGTTATGTTCAGTGGTTTTAATTGATAATTCATAACATCTTCAAGTGTATCCTCCGAACCGGGCAGATCGAGACGTCTTGCAAACTCGTTTATTATCCATTCATCCTGCCGGCATTCACCGATACGGTTTATACTTTGTTGAGCCATAACCATATTTTCAACTACCAAGGGGTATCCTATAACCTGATCTACTTCAGTCCAGAAGGCGGCAGGCAAAACATAATCGGCCATAGCCGCAGTAGGGGTCATAAAGAGGTCGGTTACCACCAAAAGATCCAATGTTTTAAGGCTGTCATAAACTTTTTTTGAATTTGCAACTGTCAAAAGAGGATTATTGCCGAATATAAGTAAAGCCCTTACCCTATAGGGCACCCCTGTCCTCATGGCCTTGAAAAGTGCTGGTATATGCGCAGAAGGCATGAATGCACGCCATCCTCCCAGCAGCTTAAAATCCTGCGAACCAAGTCTCTTTTTAGCCATCCCCTCAGGCAGTTTGTCTTTAAGGGTTGGATAACTCCGAAGTATGTTCATACCAAGTATATCTCCACCAGGAATATCGATATTCCCTGTTATAGCCCGCAATATTGCGATTGCTCTAACAGTTTGCAAAGAGTTTGCATTTTGCTCTATACCAAGCCCCCACTCAAGGACTGCTGGACTGTTTAATGCATAGGTCTTTGCGGCATGGATTATGTCTTTTTTATCAACCCATGTAATCCCCTCAGCCCATTGTGGAGTAAATCCTGCCACGTGCTCCCTAAGTTCCTTAAAACCAATCGTCCATTTATCAACAAATTCTTTATCGTAAATATCTTCATTGATTATCACGTGAATCATTGCAAGGGCAAGCGCAGCATCGGTTCCAGGTCTTAAGGCAAGCCATTGTTTACATCGCCTTGCAGTCTCTGACCTGCGTGGATCAACAGCAATACCAATCGCACCTCTGTCAAGCGCTCTTATCACAGATATGGCAATCTCACCATCCGGTCCTGATACCAAAGGATTGTGTCCCCAGAAAAGTATACACTTCGGGGTTACATCTCCATAGTAATCTGCAACAACAAAACCTCCATAGGTGAAATTGCTTACCGTGATACGAGGGATAAAACACTGGGCCAACCCCGGCTCATACCAGTTTGGCGTACCCAGTGCATTCGCAAATCTCACAACATGCATATAGTGGTGACGCCCTGTTCCCTGCCCCAATGCGATAGATTCAGGACCTGATTCCTTCCTGAATCTATCCAACTTTTTAGAGAGATCATCAAGTGCTTCATCCCATGAAATCCTTTTCCATTTACCACTGCCCCTTTTACCCTTGCGCTTTAAGGGATACCGAAGACGATCCGGATGGTTCGCAATCTCCGGACTCATTACCCCCTTTACACACATCCAGCCTTTATTCATAGATGAATCGATATCTCCTTTCACCCTTACCACCTTACCGTCTCGAACATAAACCCTCACACCACAGCCCCCATGGCATATCCTGCATACACTTTTAAACACCTGCTCTTTATCTTGAATCTTCAAATCTTATATACCTTTTTTTAAAAAAAACAAAATTTATTAAAGATATTCCGTAAAGATTCCGAAAACATCTATTATAGGAAATAATAGCCATATAAACCATGTAT
>JALXFI010000049.1 GCA_027069035.1 bacterium | reverse complement strand
CCTTTTCTTTTATCTTTTTTTCAATCTTCTCCTCTATCTTCTTTTCAAACTCCAATTCTTCTTTTTGCCTCTGTATCCTGAAGGCATTATTGGTATCAAAGGCAACGGAATTTTTCGGGTAAAATGGAATCGTCTCAAGTCCCCTGTTTTCCGCAGGTTTATCCGTATCATGAATATTGGCTAAATCGGCAAGGCACCCATAAATAAAAAGCATACATATATATACCGATAGATAAAATAAACTCCTTATATTGCCTTGATGCCGTTTTTTTTTAAATCCCATGGGACAATATCTCAATGGTTATTAAGGAAAAAGATAGATAATCCCTATTTAGTTTTCATCCGGAAAGGATTCTTCTTCACAAGGTCAAGCCGGACAATGACAAAAACCGAATTCACGGACAAATTCTACTTGGATTTGGCTGCCTTATGAAAGACCTGTATCCTGTTTCCGTCAACTATGTATATCCTTCCCTCATTATCAAGAAAGATATATGATGGGTGAAAAAATTCGCCTTCCTTAACTCCTGCATTTGATATGGTATACTGGAAAACCCCGTTATTATTAAATACAAATATCCGGGCTTTATGCTGGTCCAGTACATAGACGGAACCAGTCCTGTCAACCGCTATACTAACAGGAAATGAGAGGTTATATTTGCCGTCATCACCGTCCTTATTGCCAAAACTATAAACCATTTTACCGTTCTCATCAAAGACATAGACCCTCCTTCCAATCGTATCTACCGCATATACCCTGCCCATGTCGTCAACCCTTATATCATTAAACCCATGAAAACCGCCGTCACTTGTCTTTATCATCCTTATAAAATTTCCTTCGGTGTCAACAACCTGTATCCGCCTGTTTAAACGGTCTATTATATATAATTTGCCTTCATTATCGATAGCCATCCTTCCGGGCACAAATCTCTCCTTTCCACGAGGCATACCTTTTATGAGAAAGGGTTTCACTGCCTTTGATTGTGTATCTATAAAAATCAGTCCCGCCTTCTTGCCATCTACCAAAAAAAATCGCCCTTCCTTATCCTTTACTATCCCCAACGGCATCAAAATCTCCTTATGAGTCAGGGCGGATAGATATTCCATGTCTTTGTCAAAGGAGACCAGTCTTTTATTGCCTGAATCCGTGAGATAAAGTCTCTTTTTCACCTCATCAAAGAACAGACTTGACGGATTATCAAGCCTCCCCATAAATTCATTCCCTGTAACAGCCGTAAGAAACTCCATTTTTCCACCTGAAAACGAGGTTGTGACAAAAACAACAAGATACATTATAATAAAAAACAATACGATCCTTCGTTTCATTATATTTTCTCCGTAAGCCTTATTTTTAATACCCTTCTATATCTGATGACATTTAACACACAATTCCCTGTCGCCTTTAAATCTCAGTATAAACTTATCTTTAGAGCCCATAGGGTTATGACAGGTATCACAATCCATCGGCATCTTTGAACGCGGATCAATAATCTTTTCACCAACGGGGTGAGTAAACCTGCCCTGTTTTGGATGACAATCCTTAACAGAGCATGTCTCACTGCCCTTGGAAAGAAAGAACATATTGTCTGAACCATGTGTCTTGTGACATGCCGAACAGTTGCCCTTTTTAAGTTCAGGATGGATGAAATTGCTTTTCATTACGGATGTCTTTGTGTCGCCATGGCATTTGAAACAAACCCTTGCCTCTTTATCCTTAAGCAGATATTTCACGTCAGAGGCATGAGGGTTGTGACAGTCATCACAAAAATTATCGCTGCCGCTTGAATTTAAATGGCTGTAAATCTTATTAAAACCAGGCATAGAGGCCAAATGACACTGTGTACACAAAACAGAGCCTTTTTTCACGACCTTACTCGTGCCTTTAACATGACAGATTGTACATTTCTTCTCTGCAAAGGGTTTATGCAACGATGCCTTTAACAGACCGGCATTCTTTGAAGAGTGAGGACTGTGACAGACAAGACAGTCCGAGCCTATAACCTCATAGCCGAGATGGGCATCGGTAAATTTTTCGTTCTGTCGGGAGTGACACTTTACACAGACCTTTCTTCTATCCACACGCAGCAAACCAATATTATTCGAAGAGTGAGGGTCGTGACAGGCAGAACAGTTACCTTTTTTTACCTCCGGATGGACATTCTTACCGGCCATCAATACCTTTTGAGGGTGGCAACCGAAACAACCTTCTCCTCCCTCATTCTTTAACAAGAAGCGGGTATCCGTTGAATGGGCCTCATGACAGGAAAGGCACAATCCTTCTTCCACAGGCTTGTGCACAACATTTCCTGCAAAGCCCTTACTGCTATCATGACAGTCAAAGCAAAGCTTGCTTCCTCCATCGGTCAAAAGTCCTTTATGCCTGGAGGCATGGGGATTATGACAGGCAGTGCATCTGCCGTTGCTTACAGGCTTATGGATCGTCTTTTTACCCTGAACAAAATCCTTTACCTTTGGGTGGCATTTGATACACAGTGCACTGGTATTGCCATCTTTAGCACTTGCATGACCACTTATCACGGCGCCGACAATGGCCAAAAATGCAACCGCAACAGCTATTGCCAAAAAATATCTATACATATTAAGTCTCTTCATATCGTTAATTAACCCACTCCTTCTTTAATAAGAAAAGTCTCATTTATACAAACCACTTTTTCAAAACCTATCTTTGTTTTTTTGGAGACTCTAAACAACGCCTTTACGGCCTCTTATGGCAATCACCGCACTTGCTTTCCTCAAAAGGTTTATGAACCACCTTATGCAAAAGCTTTCTGTCCTTGCCGCTATGGGGTTCATGACAACCAAGACAATCGGCGCCTTTTGTGGGGATATTGCCATGGGCATTTACAAACTTTACAGCCTCCCGCGCCTTATGACAATTATTACATATTTTATCCCCGCCTAAGACCAACAATGAC
>JALXFI010000048.1 GCA_027069035.1 bacterium | reverse complement strand
TTACCTTGTTATTAACCACAGTGTCGTTTGCAAGTATATTCATCGTGTCGCATGACAGTGCAAATAGCGCGCTTTACCAGAGACAATTGTATTATTTCTTTATCGGACTCATCTTTATGTGTTTTTCTTTTCTGTTTAACTACCATTATCTCGAACGATATGCCTATCATATTTATATTCTTTCGATCATTCTGCTTATAGCTGTCCTGTTTTTTGGAAAGGTATCCTATGGCGCTAAGAGGTGGCTTAGCTTTGGCATATTTTCCTTTCAGCCGTCTGAGTTCACAAAACTCTCTATCATACTGGTCTTGTCAAAATACTTTTATGGTAAAGGCGCTGTTAATGACGGTTTTTCCATTAAAGAACTCCTGTATCCTTTACTGCTTGTGTCCGTGCCGTTTCTTCTTGTAGCCGCCGAACCCGACCTTGGGACAGCGCTTATATTTCTCTTTATATTTGCCTCTATGGTTGTTTTTGCAAAAGTAAAACGTCGTACAATAATCGGGGTTTCAATCCTTTCTATCGGTTCTATACCCGTATTATGGCGGATGCTTAAGGATTACCAGAAGGAACGTGTGCTTGCCTTTCTAAATCCTGAACTTGACCCGTTGGGCGCCGGATATCATATTATACAGTCAAAGATAGCGATTGGATCGGGTGGACTTTGGGGAAAAGGTTTCTTGCATGGCACTCAAAGCAGACTTAATTTCCTGCCTGCACAACACACGGATTTTATATTTTCCGTATTTGCAGAAGAATGGGGTTTTCTGGGAACCGTTCTACTTCTTTTATTGTATTTTCTTCTCATATTATGGGGGCTTAATATTGTAAGGTGTTCAAGGGACAGATTCGGTGCTTATCTCGGGTTCGGGATACTCTCTTTTATCTTCTGGCACTCGTTCTTTAACATCGGCATGGTGCTGGGGATGTTGCCTGTTGTTGGAGTGCCGTTGCCGTTTGTAAGTTACGGCGGTTCTTTTTTAATATCTTCAATGATAGCCATAGGCATACTCCTTAATATCAGCATGAGGCGGTTTATGTTCTGATGGAAAGGGATTGATTATACAATGGAAAGATAATCTTTAACGGTTCCACCCAAAAACAGAGATAGGTTTTTGGGTAAATTGGCAAGACGCTTTAAATGCAAGGCCGCAGGCGATTTTTCTTTTGAGGCGTACATACATAACCGGTACGGTGAGAAAGAAAATCGCCGAGAACACAGCAGTTAAAGATGTATTGCCAATTTCAAATCCCGCTATCGCGGGATTTGGGTTTACCGTCCCTTATCCCCTCTCAATCTTAAAAGTATCTTTGAAAAATCTTCCGGAAGAGGGGCTGCAAAGTCCATTTGTTTTCTAAGCTTCGGGTGAAAAAAGCTTATCGTATGCGCATGTAGGGCATGCCCCTTAAGTTGAGCAATGATATCCCTTAGACCAAACAGACAATTACCTTTTCTTCTCCCGCCATAGACCTTATCTCCCACTATCGGATGATTTATCATGGAAAGATGCACCCTTATCTGATGAGTGCGCCCTGTTACAGGCCTTGCCTGAAGCAGACTCATCACCGTAAAATCTTCTTTCACCGTGTAATTGGTAAACGCATCCCTTGTCTTTCTCGAGACTGTGGACATCTTGGTTCGGTGGTATGGGTGTCTGCCTATAGGAAAATCTATAACCCCCTCACATGGTTTAACACTTCCCCAGACAATGGCCATGTAAGTTTTTTTAATATTTCTATCCTTAAACTGCTTTGCAAGGCAGTTGTGTACAGTATCGTCCTTTGCAACCACGATTACTCCCGAGGTATCCTTGTCAAGCCTGTGAACAATGCCCGGCCTCACCTGCCCCCCTACACCCGAGAGTTTGCCACAGTGATAGATAACCGCATTTACCAGGGTTCCCGATAAGACACCTGCGCCGGGATGCACCACAAGTCCGGCGGGTTTATTTATAACAATAATATCTTTATCCTCATATATAATATCTAAAGGTATATCTTCAGGTTCTATGTCTGATACCTTTAATCGAACAGGCAGAACCCTTACAATCTCACCACCCTTTAAAGGGTTGGAAGGCTTGGAAGGAAGGCCGTCCACCAGCACATTGCCGTCTTCTATAAGTTTCTTTGCCTTTGAACGGCTCAAAGAGGTGATTTGAGTGGTTATATAAAGATCAAGCCTCTTGTGTGATGCATGCGCCGGAACATAAAGGGTAATCTCTTCCATACATACAGGATTTTATGACTTAGAATGAGGATAGATAAGGGATTAAACACTGTTTATTTAAAAAAATTATTTATAGGAAGTAACAGGACTTTAAAGGGTTTAAAACGCGCACGATTGCCTTGCCTGCAAGCACATCCGTTTTTACCATATCTCAGACTCTATGTTACCGCTTCTCTTTATCATAACATCAACAATGGCCTTGTCATAGTAATTGGAGTTCTCAAGAATCTGCCTATCGACCCGTTTGTTGAAAAGATCGCGCCCCTCTTCCAACTCATCATTTAAAAGTTCGAAAAGATTATCGTTCTGAAGTCCTTCTTTTACCTTTTCCTTGTTATAAAGGAGGATATCAGAGACTATTGCACGTGCCAATCTCATTGCAACTTCGCAGTCTTTAATAAGGTCACCCATTTAACTTCTCCTTTGATATCTCGTTTACGAGCACTTCTCCACCTTTTTCTGCGTTTGCCTTTACAAGGGCCTCTACCATATCGGCGTCCTTTTTCTTAAAGGCATTAATGATCTTATTGTGTTGAATGACAGAGGCTTTCATTCTTCCCGGCAGAGAGAGCGAAGTTATCCTGAAACGTTCGAACTGCTGAACAAGAGAGTGTACCAGATTATAAAGTTTTTCATTCCCACAAGCCTTAAGAAACACATCGTGAAACCGGTTGTCAAGTCTAAAAAAACTCTTTACATCATTTCTTTCCG
>JALXFI010000047.1 GCA_027069035.1 bacterium | reverse complement strand
ATCCATCTTCCCTCAGACATAATGGCAAGCACCCTTGAGGTGCAGGCGTCTTCGGTATAACCCACAAAGGATGTTTTTATCTTATCTTTAAATGGTTCTATATTCAGGCTGTCTTCTCCGCCCGATGATTTCTGTGCATCCCTTGCCCTGTTCTTCTGTCCGTCCATCTCTTTTTCAAACCCTTCTATGTCTATACTAAACCCTTCTTCCCTGGCCACATCGGAGGTGATATCGATAGGGAAACCATAGGTATCGTAAAGCTTGAAAGCAAGAGAACCGGGTATCTCGTTTTTGCCTTCTTCTCTCAACTTGGAAAGTATCTCGTCGAGTATGCCGAGTCCCCTGTCAAGTGCCTCTGTAAAACGCTCTTCTTCCCCGCCGATGACCTTCTTCATTAATCCCTTTGCGGCGTCGAGTTCCGGGTAAGTATCTGCCATCAACTCTGAGACCCTTTCGCATACTCTTAAGAGAAATGCGCCTTTTATACCGAGTTTCTTCCCATGTCTGGCAGCCCTGCGCATAATTCTGCGAAGCACGTAACCCCTGCCTTCATTGGATGGCAGCAGGCTTTCGGCAAGAAGAAAGGCAACAGCCCTGCCATGGTCGGCTATAACCCTTATAGAGAAATCATCCCGTTCATCTTTCCTGTATTTTTTTCCGCTGATATCTTCGATAGAGCTTATTATCTCCCTGAACAGGTCAATATCGTAGTCGCTTTTGACACCTTGAATAACAGAGGCAAGGCGTTCAAGCCCCATACCGGTGTCTATACTTGGACTTGGAAGTGGGGTCAGTTTTCCTGACACGTCCCTGTTATACTGCATAAATACGAGGTTCCATATCTCAAGAAAACGGTCGCAGGAACAACCAACAGCGCATTCAGGTCTTCCGCACCCGATATCACTCCCCTGGTCTATAAGTATCTCCGAGCACGGTCCGCATGGACCGGTATCACCCATAGACCAGAAATTGTCCTCCTCTCCCAGCCTGACTATCCTGTCGCCTTTTACACCCACCTTCTTCTCCCATAGCCCGGCGGCTTCATCATCATCTTTAAAAACCGTTACCCAGAGTTTTTCATGGGGCAGTTTCAATATATTTGTCAAAAACTCCCATGCAAACACGGTTGCTTCCTCTTTAAAGTAATCTCCGAATGAGAAATTTCCGAGCATTTCAAAGAAGGTATGATGTCTCGATGTCATACCGACATTCTCAAGATCATTGTGTTTGCCGCCTGCCCTTAAACACTTCTGAACGGTAGTAGCCCTTGAATACCCCTTCTTCTCTTCACCAAGAAAAAGTCCTTTAAATTGTACCATCCCTGCATTGGTAAAGAGGAGTGTAGGGTCTGCCTGAGGTATTAATGATGAACTTGGAAGAGTGGTGTGCCCCTTTTTTTCAAAATACTCAAGGAATATCTTTGCTGTCTCTCTTGTTTTCACTCTGTTTTTCCTCTATAATTTATCGGAGCTATCATCGATACCCCAGTCTTTCCCTTCTTCATCCTCATCCTTTTCTTCCGTGACCTCCCACTTTTGATCGCTTACCGATGATATCCCTTTAAACTCTAAAGCAAAGTCTGACGGGTTGCTTGCCTGTCTGAGCGCTTCTTCATATGATACAAGATTTTTCTTTAAAAGATCCATTATGGATTGATCAAATGTCTGCATCCCATAGGTGGTATGTCCCTTTGCTATGGCATCATGTATCTCGATGGTTCTGTCCTTTTCGATTATACACTCCCTTATCATTGCGGTTGAAATAAGCAGCTCAACAGCAGGCACCCTGCCTTTGCCGTCCTTTTTGGGAAGGAGCCTTTGCGATATAACGGCCTTAAGCACGGAGGCCAGTTGAAGTCTTATCTGTTTTTGCTGATAAGGAGGAAAGGATGAGACGATCCTGTTTATCGACTCCGTGGCATCAACGGTATGGAGGGTGCTTAAAACAAGATGTCCTGTTTCAGCCGCTGTAAGCGCTATCTCTATGGTCTCAATATCCCTCATCTCACCAACGAGTATGACATCAGGGTCCTGTCTCAATGCCCCCCTAAGCGCATCCGTAAAAGATTCCGTATCAACCCCTATCTCTCTCTGGGTTATAATACTCTTCTTGTCTTTATGGAGGAACTCTATAGGGTCTTCAATAGTGATAATATGACTTGTGCGTTTGTTGTTAATATAATTTATTATGGATGCGAGAGTTGTAGATTTTCCGCAGCCTGTAACACCTGTAACAAGTACAAGCCCTCTCTGTTCCATTGATATCTTTTCCAAACCATTCGGAAGGTTCAACTCATTAAAGGAGAGTATATTAGTAGGGATTGTTCTGAATACGATTCCGGGTGTGCCTCTTTGCTGGAATACATTTGTCCTGAATCTTCCAAGCCCGGGCAGGCTGTAGGCAAAATCCACCTGATGGTCTTGCTTAAACCGTTCAACATTGTCCTGACTCATGATCTTAAAAGCAAGCCTCCTTACCTCTTCAGGCAGAAGCCTTTCAACATTCTTTATAGGTACCAATCTTCCATCGATCCTTAGTATAGGAGGCAACCCGCTCTTAAAATGTATATCGGATGCATTCTCCCTCACGGCAAGAGCAAGTATGCTTTTTATATCTATTCCACCGAATTCGCTGTCATTTTTTGACTTCATCTTTATCTCCTGAAAGGCCGTAATGAGCTAAAATCTTTTTCTCTACATCTTTTGAAACATCCGGATTTGCTATCATGTACTGTCTTGCATTTTCTTTACCCTGTCCGATACGTTCATCACCATAGGAATACCATGTGCCGCTTGTTTCTATGATGCCAATCTGAGAGGCGATCTCCACAATATCGCCTTCTCTTGATATTCCATACTCGTAAAGGACATCGAATTCCGCTTCCCTGAAGGGCGGGGCAACCTTGTTCTTTACCACCTTAACCCTTGTCCTGTTCCCTATAAGTTCCTGT
>JALXFI010000046.1 GCA_027069035.1 bacterium | reverse complement strand
TAACACTTTGTGTCCTGCATCATGATTTTCAGCGCCTTCTGTGTCTTCAGTGGTTAAAAAACGGTTGCTATCCCTGTTTCTCCCTTAAAAATACTTTCACCACTGAGAACACTGAGATCACTGAAAAAAAACTTTCTATTATCCATCCGTAACCCGTAACACTTTGTGTCCTGCATCATGATTTTCAGCGCCTTCTGTGTCTTCTGTGGTTAAAAAACGGTTGCTATCTCTGTTTCTCCCTTAAAAATACTTTCACCACTGAGAACACTGAGATCACTGAAAAAAAACTTTCTATTATCCATCCGTAACCCGTAACACTTTGTGTCCTGCTTCATGATTTTCAGCGCCTTCTGTGCCTTCTGTGTCTTCAGTGGTTAAAAAAACGGTCGCTGTCCCTATTTTTACAGCGCCTTTTCAAAGGCCACTCCCACCCCCTTCCATTTACACGCATCAGCAACCCTTACGACCCGCACCTCCACGCTGATACTTGAGTTATAAGGTTCTATATAGACCCTGAGTCTTTCATTATTCTCAACCCTGTTCTTTAATAAAAACAAGGCGCCTCCTGCGCTTAAGTCTTCCGTCTTTGTAAGTTCAACAAAGGCATTCCCTTTAAAATCCTTTCCCTTTACAAGAACGGGAAGCTTGAGTTTAAGCCTGTGGAACCCCCGCCTTTCAATTTTTCCGTTTTTACTTAAATCACTGCCGTCCTTAGAGAGGATTAAACCAAGCTCATAAAGGCTGTGAAATGCCGCTTTCTCATCACTCCCTATTTCCTCAACCACCCCTACCAAAGGATTCGCCCCTTCCTCCTTTTTCCGATATAGTCTTAAAAGGTAGGTCTCATTTCCTTTTTGCGCCTTTAAAACATCTTTTTTAGCAGTCATAAAATAATCCTCTTAATAAAAGATTTATGTATTATCTTTAATCCTAACATGCGAAGGGTTACAAAAAGGTTACACTTTGGGTTACAGTTGCGATTTTTTTACATTTTTTTGATTTTTTTAAAAAAATATTTTTGGGGGATGTCTTGTGAGGTGGTCGGAAGAGAAGATTTTCTTGATTTTCTGTTTTCAAAATCGTGACGGTTACCACATTATTGGGCTTAATAATGTGATATAAGTCACAAATAGCTTCTATTATCTCTTGACATTACCTCCCCATATCGTCCATAATTTCATATATGAAGAGAGATATTTATCAACAATTATTAAAATGGAAGACATCCGGACGAAGAAAACCTCTGATCTTAAGAGGCGCTCGTCAGGTTGGAAAAACTTATATACTTCAAGAATTCGGACGCAATGAATATAAAAAAGTTGCCTATCTTAATTTTGAAGAAGACCCCTTGCTTGATGACTTTTTTCAGCAAAAGCTCGATCCCGAAGCTATATTAACCAACTTGTCTCTGTATTTGGGTTGGGACATCAACACAAAAGGTGATTTGATTATATTCGATGAGATACAGGCATCGGCTTATGCATTAAATTCACTTAAATACTTTAGTGAACAGGCACAGGGATATCATGTCGTTGCCGCAGGGTCACTGATAGGGATTACTCTTTCCAGACCAACCTCATTCCCTGTGGGGAAGGTAAATTTTCTTGACATGTATCCTATGAATTTTCTGGAGTTTATGGATGCTTTAGGCAAGCCAAAACTCCGCCGGCTTATAGAGTCTAAAGAAGATTTTACACCTTTCGCTATGCCGTTTCACAGTGAATTAATTGAACTTTTAAAAAGGTATCTTTATATTGGCGGAATGCCGGAGGCGGTTAAACACTTTGTCGAAACAGGCAATCTTAGTGAAGTAAGAGAGATACACAAAGAGATAATCGACTCATACATGCTCGACTTTACAAAACATGCCATTACATCAAACATACCAAAACTAAGGATGATATGGAATTATATTCCGGTACATCTTTCAAGAGAGAATAAGAAGTTTATCTTTACTGCAATGAGGAAAAGCGCTCGTGCCAGAGAGTATGAAAGCGCATTGCAATGGCTGGAAGATGCCGGTCTTATATACAGGTCATGTCAGGTGTCCGCTGCAAAGCATCCCTTAACAGGTTACATGAATCAAAATGCCTTTAAAGTATTTCTTCTTGATGTCGGCATTCTGGGCGCAATGGCAAACCTGTCGCCAAAGGTTCTGATTGATAACACCGGCATATTTAATGAATACAAGGGCGCATTTGTCGAAAATTACGTGGCCCAACAGTTGGTCTCTGAAAAAAAACTTAAATTATTCTATTGGACAAGTGAAGGGAAAAAAGCTGAATTGGACTTTTTATGTGAATTTGATTCCGATATCCTGCCCCTTGAGGCAAAAGCAGGCGTTAGCCCGAAGAGCAAAAGTCTTACTTCATTTGGACAACAATTCAATCCTGCCGTCTTATCGCGCGCCACACTTCTCAACATGAGATTTGACGGGAAGATATGCAATTACCCATTGTATGCCATTACATTATTCCCAAATTTATACTATAAATACAAAAAACGAGGCAAATTGGCACCGGACTAAAAGAGCAATACAAAAAATACAGAACAAAAATCCACAAATTAATCTTAATTTATGGATTTTGAATCCATAAATTTGGCAAATATGCAATGGTCCGTTCTACTTCTGGAGGGCCTACGACAGGCAGGAGATAGATTTTGTAGAGGAGAGGGACGGCACTCTCAAGGGTTATGAGTTCAGGTGGTCTAAGAAACGGAAAAGCAAACCTCCGAAAGACTGGCATAGCGCTTACAGCAATGCAGAATACGAGATAATCAACAGAGAAAACTATCTTGATTTTCTGTTTTAAAGACAGTCCCAAAAACAGATTCAGGTTTCTGGGTGTCATTATATCTCTTGACTTAATCCTTCCTGTGATATAAAAATCAATGTATAGAATCTTATAGTATCATTATATTAACGAGGTAACATTATGAACACATCAACCACTGTTTTAATGACCGGGTTCATCACCCACGATGTAAAGAGGTTTATACTGAGCAAACCCGACGGTTTTAACTGTAAGCCGGGACAGGGGATTGAAATAGCTGTAGATAAGGCGGAGTGGAAAAGCGAGGGGCGGCCTTTTACGCCGACTTCATTAAAGGACGATCTGGTTATAGAATTAATGATAAAAAGATATCCCGGAGTCGGCAGCGTTACCGAAGAACTCCACAAGGTTAAGGCCGGCGATAAACTCTTAATATCTGATGTCTTTGGAAGCATAACCTACAACGGCCCGGGGGTGTTTATCGCCGGCGGAGCGGGTGTCACCCCTTTTATTGCGATATTAAGAGATCTGGCGCACAACGGAAAACTTGACGACCACTCCCTTATATTTTCAAACAAGACCCCTGCCGATATCATATGTGAAAAGGAATTAAAGCACTACCTTGGCAAGCGGTGTATCTTTACCTGCACCCGCTCAAGCGGAACAGGCTATGAAAGCCGCCGTGTTACAAAGGATTTTTTAAAGGAAAAGATAGATGACTTTAGCCGGCATTTTTACGTATGCGGGCCTGAGACGTTTGTAAAAAACATAAATACGGCGCTTGAAGAACTCGGGGCAAGGTCTGACAGTCTGGTTTTTGAAAGATAGCAAAGCCCCTTAAAAATAATCGGGGCCGCCCAAAATAAGGTTGAAAATTTTCTAAAATTTGTTAAATTGTATTAATTGGGGTTTTTAACCGGTACTCGTCCCGCAATATCTATAAATCCGTTAAGGCGGTTTTTTTTGTTGGAACTCCTCCTCGAAATAGGAACTGAAGAGATACCTTACTCTTTTATTATCAAGGCTCTTGATGATCTCAATTCAATTGCCGGAAAAAAGCTGTCCTCTTACAGACTCTCCTTTAAAGAGGTAAACACCTTCGGCACTCCAAGGCGTTTAAGCCTCTGCGTAAAGGGTTTAACCGACAGACAAGATGATGAGTTCGTAAAAACCCTCGGGCCCCCTAAAAAGGTCGCATTTGACAGCGCAGGAAACCCCACCGGGGCGGCTATAGGGTTCGCACGGAAACAGGGCGTTGATGTTGAAGAGCTAAAAGTAGAAAAAACCGACAAGGGCGAATACCTCTGCGTTGAAAAAGAAACAAAAGGCAAAAACACAAAAGATGTCATGCCTCAAATACTCCACGAGATAATGGCAACGCTTACCTTCCCCAAAAGTATGAGATGGGGGGATTATGATATATCGTTTGCAAGGCCCATACACTGGATACTTGCCCTTCTGGACGGCGGAGTTGTTCCTTTTTCATACGGCTCTATAAAGAGCGGTTTATATACAAGAGGGCATCCTTTTCTAAGCAATATACCTATTAAAGTAAACAGTTTAAGCGATTACCGGCAAGGGCTTAAGGATTCATATGTAATTGTTGACCCGGAAAAGAGGGAAGAGATAATAAGAAGGGATATTGAAAAGGCCTCTTCAGAGGTTGGCGGCAAGGTCCTTGAGGATGATGCACTTTTGCGTGAAGTGACGTATCTTGTCGAGTATCCTGTCGTGCTGCGCGGGTCATTTCCCGAAAAGTTCCTCGCCCTTCCAAAAGAGGCGCTTGTCCATACGATGAGGAGCCACCAGAGATACTTTTCCATTACAGATGATTCAGGGAAACTCATGCCGTACTTTATAACCGTGGCAAATACATCCGGCAGAGATCCCAAAACAATTATAGGAGGCAATGAGAGGGTAATAAGGGCGCGCCTTGAAGATGCGCGCTTCTTTTTTGAAGAGGACAGAAAGGTGCCCCTTGAAAAGAGAGTCGAAGGGCTTAAAGAGGTTGTCTTTCAGGCAAAATTAGGGACATCGTATGAAAAGGTCAAAAGGTTCAGGACGCTTGCCAGAACAATGGCCTCAAATCTATGCCCTGAAAAGGCAGATGCGGTTGACAGGGTCGCTTACCTCTGCAAAGGCGACCTCCTTACAGAGATGGTCGGTGAATTCCCAGCCCTCCAGGGGATTATCGGAAGCGAGTATGCACGACTTGAAGGCGAACCGCCTGAGGTGGCAAAGGGGATACTGGAGCACTACATGCCCCGTAACGCAGACGACTGCCTGCCGGAAGGCATTATAGGAACAATCGTAAGCATCGCGGATAAATTAGACACCATAAACGGGTGTTTCTCAGTCGGCCTTATTCCAACCGGCGCCGCCGACCCTTATGCATTGCGCCGTCAGGCCATTGGCATAATAAATATGATAATCGGCAAAGGATTGGACGTCTCCCTGGATAAACTTATAGATGAAGGGCTTGAGCTACTTAAAGACAAATGGACTAAAGATAAAGAGGCGATAAAGAATGAAATAAAAGAATTCTTCCGTTTAAGGCTCTACAACAGGCTTACTTCATCGGGACTTTCTCACGATGTTGTAGAGGCTGTGCTTTCATCCGACTGGACTCAAATTGCCGATGCGGTAAAAAGGATAGATGCCCTTGAATCCTTTAAGGGTTCGCCCAATTACAGACCCCTCGGACTTACCATAAAGAGGGTGATGAATATATCAAAAGACGGCGATACCGAACGCCTGTCTCCGGACTTATTCCATGATGAGGCAGAAAAGGCATTATACGATTTCCATATGGATTCTAAAAAGACGATTAACGGTCTTCTTGAGGACGGTCTCTACACAGATGCCCTGACCCAAATGACAAAGTACATAAAACCGGTCGACAGATTTTTCGACAAGGTAATGGTAATGGTTGAAGACAAAGGTTTAAGAGACAATCGTCTTTCATTGCTGTCGCATATAAACAGCCTGTTCCTGAGGATTTGCGACTTTAAAAAACTTGTTGTTGAGTAAAAAAATTAATATTTTTTTTGGGGGGATAAAATGTCTGAAGAAAAAAAATACGTATATCACTTTGGAGGAGGAAAGGCCGAAGGCAATGCCTCTATGAAAAACCTTCTCGGCGGCAAGGGCGCAAATATTGCGGAGATGACAAATCTTAATATTCCGGTGCCTGCCGGCTTTACCATCACCACAGAGGTTTGCCGAATCTTTTCTGAAAATAATGGAACCTATCCGGACGGCCTTGATGCGCTGGTTAAAACCGCTTTGTCCGAAACCGAGAAGATAATGAATAAACGTTTCGGCGACACAACAAACCCGCTTCTCTTATCCGTCAGATCCGGCGCAAGGGTGTCCATGCCTGGCATGATGGATACGGTATTAAATCTTGGTCTTAACGATGATACGGTCAAAGGGATTGCCGAACAGTCAGGAGATGAAAGGTTTGCTTACGACAGTTACAGAAGATTCGTCCAGATGTATGGTGACGTCGTCCTTGGCCTTAAGTCAAAGACCGAGGGGGGTGGAGACCCGTTTGAAGAGCTTTTGGAGGCAAAAAAGAAAAAAAGGGGCGTTAGTTTTGATACTGAACTCAGCGCTGAAGACCTTAAGGAACTTGTGCGTGAGTTTAAGGCAATCATAAAAGATACTTTGGATATTGATTTCCCGGATAACCCTGAAGATCAGCTCTGGGGTGCAATAGGGGCGGTGTTTAAATCATGGAACAACCCAAGGGCAAACACATACCGGAAACTTCACAACATCCCTCACACATGGGGAACGGCGGTAAATGTTCAGTCTATGGTCTTTGGTAATATGGGAAACGACTGCGCAACGGGCGTTGCTTTTACAAGGGATCCTTCCACCGGAGAGAAACGCTTTTACGGTGAATTCCTTGTGAATGCGCAGGGTGAGGATGTGGTTGCGGGAATAAGGACGCCTCAGCCGATAAACAATGCGCAAAAGGGAGATAGAAAGTTACAGTCTCTTGAAGAGGTTATGCCGGAGGTCTATGAAGAACTTGTAAGTGTCTATAAGAAACTTGAAAACCATTACTGTGATATGCAGGATATTGAGTTCACCATTGAAAAGGGAAGGCTCTGGCTTTTACAGACAAGGAACGGCAAGAGGACTGTCCGCGCCGCCATAAAGATTGCAATAGATATGGTAAAGGAAGGGCTTATCGGCAAGGAAACCGCCGTGCTCAGGGTGGACCCTGCCCAGCTTGACCAGCTTCTACACCCGAACATAGACCCCCTTGCAAAAAAGAAGGTGATAGCAAAGGGGCTCCCCGCATCTCCCGGGGCAGCGGTGGGAGAGGTGGTTTTCTCTGCCGATGAAGCGGAAAAAGAGGCATCAGACGGCAAAAAGGTGATCCTTGTAAGGGTGGAGACATCCCCTGAGGATATACACGGCATGAATGCTGCAGAGGGGGTATTGACGGCACGCGGCGGCATGACAAGCCACGCCGCCGTTGTGGCAAGAGGAATGGGAAAATGCTGTGTGGCAGGATGCGGCATGATAAAGATAGACTATGAAAAAAAGACCTTCAAGGCCGGCGATACGGTTATAAAGGCAGGAGACGTAATCACACTCGACGGCGGTATGGGAGAGGTGATAAAGGGGAGAGTGCCGACCATAAGTCCGGAGCTTTCGGGTGATTTTGCGCAGATCATGGAATGGGCCGATTCTTACAGAAAACTCAATGTAAGGGCAAACGCAGACACGCCTGCCGATGCGGGGATTGCAAGAAATTTTGGAGCCGAAGGCATAGGGCTGTGCAGGACCGAGCACATGTTTTTTGAAGAGAACAGGATAAAGGCTGTAAGAGAGATGATAGTGTCTTCAACAAAAGACGAAAGGATAAAGGCCTTAAACAAAATACTCCCGATGCAGAAAGGCGATTTTAAGGAAATATTAAAAGAAATGGCGGGATTGCCCGTGACCATTCGCCTTTTGGACCCGCCGCTTCATGAATTCCTTCCGCACAAATATACAGAGATAAAAGAGATAGCACGGGAGATGGGCGTTACCGCCGAAAAACTCAAATCAAAGGTCGATGGACTAAAGGAGTTTAATCCTATGCTTGGACACAGGGGTTGCCGTCTTGGGATAACATATCCTGAGATATACGAGATGCAGGTAACGGCCATAATGGAGGCCGCCTGTGAACTGAAAAGAGAATCGGTTCAGGTAAGGCCTGAGATAATGATACCTCTTGTTGGCGAAGTAAAAGAGCTTAAGGTCTTAAAAGAGATGGTTGTAAAGACATGCGACGATATTATCGAAAAATGCGGTGTAAAGGTGGATTATTCCGTTGGAACCATGATCGAGCTGCCCCGCGCCGCGATAACAGCAGACAGTATTGCACAAGAGGCCGAATTCTTCTCCTTCGGCACAAATGACCTTACACAGACCGTCTTCGGCTTGAGCAGAGACGATGCGGGCAACTTCCTTTCGGATTATATAGACAAGGGCATCCTTGAACATGACCCGTTTATGGTGCTTGACCGCGAGGGGGTAGGCAAGATGGTAAAGATCGCCGTTAAAAAGGGGCGGGGGGTAAGGCCTGATATAAAACTCGGCATCTGCGGCGAACACGGCGGTGAACCCTCTTCGGTAGAGTTTTGCCATATTATCGGCCTTAATTATGTGAGCTGCTCTCCATACAGGGTGCCGATCGCAAGGCTTGCCGCCGCACATGCGGCTCTCAATGATAAGGATGACAAACAGGGATAGACACCATATATAG
>JALXFI010000045.1 GCA_027069035.1 bacterium | reverse complement strand
GATGCAGAATATAAAAATATCCTGCCAAACCAACCATACAGTGAAGTCCAAACCCTGCAATAGCAAGACTTGAAAATACTGCTTCTTGAAATGACTTTATCACCCAAATTTATTGATGTCAAGAAAAGTTGCCGTATTTTGCATGTTTTTTTAAAAATACTTGCATGTTAAGCCCAAAATCCATCCCTGTTCTGGCGTAACATCTGAAAACAGAGGTGGTTTTTTTAACCCAAAAACAGATTTAGGTTTTTGGGAAAAATTGGCAAGACGCCTTAAATGCAAGGTCGCAGGCGATTTTTCTCTTGAGGCGTACATAACCGGTACGGTGAAAAAAAATCGCCGAGAACACAGCAGTTAAAGATGTATTGCCAATTTCAAATCCCGCTATCGCGGGATTTGGGTTTAGCAACAAAGTTGACAACACAGCATCTTATATATTATTTTAAAGTATATCAAATCCATTTGTTCCTCACTAATATTTAAAATACCAAATGAAAAACTTAAAATCTTTACTGCTTACCGTTTTTATCTCTTTAATTATACTACATTCATTCCCGTTAAAGGCAAATTCTCTAACCCCTGAAGAAGAACGTAATATCTATATATACAAGACAAGAAGTCCCGGTGTTGTTAACATTACAACAACCGTGTTAAGCTATGATTTTCTGTTTAATCCCGTGCCTCAGCAGGGTTCAGGTTCAGGCTCTATAATAGACAAAAAAGGCAATATACTGACCAATTTTCATGTTATAGAAGGCGCTCAGTTCCTTGAGGTAACACTTAATGACGGGAGCAAATGGAAGGCAAGCATAGTTGGCACAGACCCGGGCAACGACCTTGCCGTAATCAAGATAAATGCGCCTGAAAACAAACTCACGGTAATACCTGCAGGCGATTCCGACAAGATTCAAGTCGGTCAGAGGGTGCTTGCCATAGGAAATCCATTCGGGCTTCAGGGTACATTGACCACAGGCATTATAAGCTCACTTGGAAGGACGATGAAGGCAAGGGACGGAAGGCTCATGCAGAATATCATTCAGACCGATGCATCGATAAATCCCGGCAATTCAGGCGGTCCGCTCTTAAATACAAAAGGTGAGATAATAGGGATAAATACGGCTATATTCAGCCCCGTTGAAGGCAGTATCGGCATCGGCTTTGCCATACCTGTAAATGTGGCCAAAAAAGTCATACCGGAGCTTATAAGTAAAGGCTATGTATCTCACCCATGGATAGGTATAATCGGCCAGGATATAACCCGGTCTCTTGCCAATATATTGGGGTTTAATATTCCGGGGATATTGATATCCGACATATATCCGGATGCTCCCGCAGACAGGGCGGGACTTGAGGGTGGCAGAGACATTGTTCAGGTTGGGAATTTTCTCATAAAGGTTGGCGGAGATTTTATAATCAGAGTTAACGGAGAGAGGATAACTACAATGGATGAGCTTGACGGCATCATTGGAAATAAGGCTGTAGGCGAGGTTATAAGATTAACCATATTAAGGAACGGCAGGATATTTGAAGTAGACTTAAAACTGATGGAGCGTCCAAGAGAAGACGGATAACTCCGCCCTATATTATGAGAAAAATCTTACATTTCATCTATTTTTACGCCGCTTAAAGCCAAATCAATAAACCATATAATAATCCGCGTCCGTTCTAAGTTTCAGCATCTTTTTAAGGGATACGGGTTTAAAGAATTTGGCGGATATATTCTCCACGCTCCCCTCCTTGTCTTCAATCTTTGCAAGCACGAGAAATGCGGTATTTATGTAGAAGTTTGCGCCCTTCTTATGGAGCAAGTTCAAAAACTCTCCATAGGTTCTGGGCACATCTTTAATCGGCACATTAAATTGTACTGAAAGCGACCTTCTAAGACGCTCCGGAATATCATAATCCTGCAGAGAATCTTTTCCGAACCATCTAATGGCATAGGTATTGACAGCACTTGCATCGATAAGCACATTGACCTTGAGCCCCCTGTCAAGAGCCGCCCATATCATATTATAAGTCACACAAATCTGGGCATCATCCTTTTTAAGGCTTGTTTTGAGATGAAAGAGTATGGTCTTATCGCTCTCATCCGCCATAGACGGAGATAAATAGATCGTAAGCATAAAAAAGCTTATAAGAAACATTATCAAAACCGATAAGATTTTTTCTTTCTTCATTTTTGGCCTCCTTTTTTATAAAGTTAACAGACTACTCTACACAGCAAGCCATACCATCAAGGTTCTGGTCAAAGCTCTGAGCAGCCTTTTTTATCACCTCGCTAAGCGTAGGAAAGACATGCACCGTATCTCTAATATCATAGATAGTCATCTTATTTCTTATTGCATAGGTTGCAACAGTGATTATATCGGCGGCCATAGGACCAACCATATGCACCCCCAACACAACTTTTGTATCGGGATCAATAACCATTTTAATAATTCCCCTTGTCTCCTTTATTGCTGCGGCCTTTTCAACGTGGTCCCATGTGATTGTTCTGCATAAACAAATATCGTGTTTATTCATATATTCCTCTTCCGTAATGCCGACAGCGGCAACCTGTGGAGAAGTGAAGACGGCCCGAGGTATCTCCAAATAATTGATTGTTGCCCTGGCATCCTCAAACATGTTTCTTACGGCTATACTTCCCTGTTTTGCAGCGATTGTTTCCAAAGGCATCAGGCCGGTAACGTCACCGGCGGCGTAAATATGCGGTCTGGAAGTTTGCAGATACTCGTTGGTCCTAACAAATCCCCTGTCATCAAGTTCAATCTTAGAATTTTCAACATTAATACCGTCCGTATGGGGCTTTAAACCGAGAGAAACAAGCATCATTTGAGCGCTGGTGGTTATCTCTCCCTCTCCTTTCTTGTCAAAGACAACGGTCACACCGCCATTATGCTTTTTCACCTCTTTTATCAAAGTCCCGATATGAATGGTTATGCCTTCCGCCTTAAGATGTCTCTCCAG
>JALXFI010000044.1 GCA_027069035.1 bacterium | reverse complement strand
TCCATCCTGGAGAATTTGGTGCTGTGTTATTAGGTCTGTAAGCTATGATCTCGGGTGGAGTCTTATCCTCATTACCCGGGCAAAAAGGGCAAAAGCCGCTTTTATTGGTAGGCACTTCCGCCCTGAATTCCGAAGGCCTCTTACCCCTTTCCGTAGATATGATGACCCATCTGCCGATAATTGGGTCTTTTCTCAATTCAGGCATATTTAAAAGACCTCCTTTAAATTATTTTTACAGACCCCGATTTTTTTCAACCTCTTCCTCCTTTTTCTTGCAGTCAATGCAGCATGTTGTGACAGGTCTTGCTTCCAGCCTTTTATAAGAAATATCTTCTCCACAAGACTCACAAATGCCAAAACTGCCGTTGTCAATCCTCTTAATAGCTTCCTTTATCTTTACTATAAGCCTTCGTTCTCTGTCCCTTATCCTTAAGAGAAAGTTTCTGTCCGTTTCAAGAGACGCCCTATCGGAAGGGTCTGGGAACCCTTCTTCACCGTCATCGGACATGCCTTCAAGTGTCTTCTCTGCTTCCTGAAGAAGGTTGTTCAGCTTAGATGTAAGCAGATTTTTAAAATATTCTAATTTATCACGTTCCATTATGATCTTTCTTAAATCAACGGATAATTCACGGCATTATATACCAAATATAAAATACAGTAAAGTAAAGAACATTACCCAAATCCCGCGATCGCGGGATTTGAAATCGACAATATATCCTTTTTAAGATTTAAATCTCCACCCCTTTTTTAACATAAGTGCCGCTTCTTCCGCCACTCTTTTTTAAAAGTGTTATATCGGAGATATCCATTGTCTTGTCCACTGCCTTGCACATATCATATATGGTAAGCGCAGATACCGAGACTGCAGTCAAGGCTTCCATTTCAACTCCCGTTCTTCCAAGGGTCTTTACTTCCGCCCTTATTTGGATATTACGTTCTTTTTCGCACGGGATAAAACTGATTTTTACGTCCGTAATGTTTATAGGGTGGCATAATGGGATCAGGTGAGAGGTCTTCTTGGCCGCCATTACACCGGCTATCTTTGCCACACCCAGCACATCCCCCTTTGCAATACCATTGCCCAGTATCTTATTCAGAGTCTCCTGTTTCATAAATATCTTGCCTGAGGCTATAGCAACCCTAAGTGTAGTATCCTTTGCACTTATATCGACCATTCTTGCTTTGCCTTTACTGTCCAAATGCGTAAAACCATCCATTATTAAAACATCCTCCTTACGGGATTTCAGTGTTGTCTCTTAACGAAATTATTTTACCATTTTCAACCTTTAATATATAGAGGTCTTTGACAGGTTCGCCCCTGTCATCGAAAAAAGTTTCTCCCGTAACGCCTTTGGCATAGTATATCCTTTCAATCCCATTCCTTAAGGCATCTCTTTCTCTTATACCCTCATCCCTTATCAAAGTCATGATCATCTTTACCGTATCATAGGCCTGCGCCTCAAGAATGCCGGGCTCTATATCAAAATATCTTTTAAAATCACTTACAAAGTCCTTAACCTCCTGTTCAGGGCTTGAAACAAAAAAACCATCCACAAATATGGAGCCGTTTACATACCTCTCACCCATATCTATAAGCCTTTTGGAATCCCACCCGTTGCCACCCAGAAGCTGAATGCCGGAAACATTATAAAAGGCAAGCTGAGGGGCTATAAGACTTACCTTGTCATAGTAGTCGGGTATAAAGAGCGCTTCAAAGTCGACTGTTGGCACGATAAATTTATCCTTGCCGTTTTGTGTATCAACAATATCGTCAGGCCCTGCGTCTCTAATAGAGAATATGGAACGGATTTTACCGCTAAAATCTGCCACTGTTTTGCTATAATCTTCAGTTTTTACTACCTCGCCGCCAAGTTTTTCGACCTCTCCCTTAAAAGACGCCGCAAGTGATCTACCGTACGATGTTTCTGGATAAAGAATTGCAAAACGTGAGATACCCAGATCATATACTGCATACTCGGCAAGCGCCTTTGCCTGCATATTTGGTGTTATAGAATTTCTAAATATATAGTTGCCTATATCCGTAACACCGCTTGCCTGAGAAAATGTTATAAGCGGGATATCCAAACCCTGCGCCGTCCTTGCTGCCGCAAATGATGTGTTGTGAAGTAGCGGGCCGAGTATGGCAACAACTCCGTCTTGAGTGGCAAGCTTCTTAACGGCTTCAACACTTTCTGACGGATCTCCTTTAGAATCTTTTACAATAATCTCAAGAGGGAGAAAACCATCGGTGAGATGTCCAAAGACTTCTGCTCCGTTAAGTATACCCTTAAGCGCTGCCTCTCCAAAATCTGCATATTTCCCGCTTAGAGGCAGTATTACGCCTACAGGAATACCGGCGCTTCGTCTCCTTTTCATGACATACCCGTCAGTCTCAAATAGGCTGTCCGGAGAGTTAACGGGCAATTCTCCCCTAAGTTTATCCCTGAGATTTAAAGCCATTTGTCTTAATTCAGGAGAAAGAGAAGGGTTGTTTAAGAGACTCTGTATTAACAGGCTTGATGCCTTATGATCGCTTAGATTGAACTGGCACAACGCAAGTTTGTATTCTACAGAAAAACGGCGTGATGTGGCAGGAAATCTCTCAAGGATCTTTTGGAGAATATTAGCCGCCTTTCTCCATTTTTCATCTGAAATATAAATATCGGCTATGAGGTAGTAGACTTCATCCAACAACGGTGATGCAGGGTTGTCTTTTACGATAGAGAGCAGGTCCCTTAAAGGAGTGGTTTTGTAGCCTCTTGAGATATCTTCTTTTATAATTTCAAGCCTGTCTTCAATGCTGATATCGAAATAGTTATTTTTTGTAAAGTACTGAAGACGGTCTTTACTGTCCCTGTCAAGGGAGAGGGCGTTTAAAGGGAAGAGAAAAAGAATGAAGATTGCAAGAAGATACGAGAGGCTGCGTCTTGAGTCTATGCCCAAAAGGTGCCAAAAAGGATATACAATGCCCTTACT
>JALXFI010000043.1 GCA_027069035.1 bacterium | reverse complement strand
CATAAATATTTGAATATCCTGAATATATCTTCTTTATCTTATCGTAATCCAAGTCGACCTCCAGTCTTTTCTTTAAACCCCGCTTCAATTGTTTCCGCCTTTTTCCTGCAGCATTTTTTTTACATTATCACCAAGTCCCATCTTGTTATAAGTCTGCACCAGATGTGATAGCACTTTTTCCCTTGTCTCACCTTTTGCATCATTAAGCGCCTTGAGTAGTGTCTGCTCAGACAACGTATAATCGCCTTTTTCATAATAAAGCACCCCAAGCGTGTCGTAATAAGCAGGAGAGTTTTCAACATCAAGCGCAACGGCTTTTTTTAACAGCCTCTCTGCTTCAGAGAACTTTTCATGTCTTTTTATGTAGAGCCATGCAAGATTATTATAAGCGGCGCACAAGGAAGGATTAAGGTAAATCACCTCTTTATATTCCCGCTCCGCACCTTCAAAATCCTTTTTTTTCATTAAAACATTTCCGAAAAACAAGTGTGCTCTTGGATTATCCGGTTCCCTGAGCAATGCTTTTTTATACTCTTCGACGGCACTATCCATATCGCCTTTAGCCTCATACGCAATCCCCAGTTTTATATGCTCGTCAGCAGAGAGCAGATTAACCGCCTCCACAGGCTTTACATTCTTCGAACAACCCTGAATTGCAATTATAAAAAATACAAAGATAATGGATAGGATGGAACCGCATATGCCTGAACCGATACGATCAAATGAGTTTTTCCCATATTTATAAAATGACATCATCATCAATATGTATGTTTAACGAAGAAAACTATTATTTGATAATAATTCTCCTGTCCGTAAGCCGAAGTATTACAAGAATAAGTATAACTATCATTAGTAATCCAATGATAAAACCCGTAACACTTCCACCTGCCTTTAGTGAGTCTATCCGCCTCGCTATTTTATGGATATCTTCATCTGAGAGTTTGTTTAGCCTCTTTTTTATCTCACCTGCGCTTAAGCCAAGACTTTTGAGTCTCTCTGTAATCATCTTGGATTCGAGCTCTTTCACAATAACATTAATATCCCTGCCTCTGTCAACCCCTTCAAAGGCTCTGTTCACCTCTATAGATGACAGCACATATGCAAAAGACCTTGCAGGGACACCCAATATAAACGCAAGAGAAAAAACAAGATAAACAATCAAGAATTTAATATAGCGCTCCTTAACCATTCCTCTCATCTTAAACCTCCTCAACTATCTTTTACGCAAGCCCAACAGTACTATGGCAACAAACCCTGCGCCTATAAGAAATAATGAGAAAAACTGCGGGATATATATGATCTTTATCTTTGGCCGTTCAATAATAACAGGACCGATCTCAACACTCTCTGCACCTTTATAGGATATCTCAGGATAGAGCAGAAAGAGCAGTCCGCAAGCAACGATAAAAAAACCAAACGCAAACCAGAAAAACCTGGTCTGAAATATCTTCAATTAAATAGTCTCAGTAGATAATATGAAATAAAATTCCGCTGCAAACTTAAACCGATAATGTCGAACTGATACTATCATTAAATTTCTTACAGTAATTAATTTACGTAAACGATGATAGAGAGAGTTGATTTAGTTTTCATCCGGAAAGGGTTCTTTTTCGCAACTCCAAAGTCAATCTTCAGGTTTGTTTGTGCGGCATACTTTAGTATGCCTCCGCGCAAACCTTCGATTTCTTTGGCTCTGCAAAAAACTCCTCTCGGCACGAGTCGTTCCGACCTTTCCGAATTGAAAACTTATTTAGTGTCTATATGGGTTTCCGGATAGACACGATTTAAGACATGCACCACCTGTCATCGGTTTTATACTATACAAAAACTCCTCTTTTATTGTCAATAAATAAAAACATATCAACAATACATTGCTTATAATGCCTAATGCATGTTTGGTACCCCCTCACTTACAGGCATAACAAATATACATTTTTTCTTACCTCCTTTATGCTTTTTTGATATACTCCAGATAATCTGAGAAAAACGGTCATACGGATTTAGTTGAATAATTGACAACTATCCAATATTATATACTGTACAATTATAATATCCAATAGCCTATAAAATCATGTATTTAAGAAAAATACGTTTTTTATTTAATTGGGTTTGCATATTTGCGGAGATATTCCTTGTTTATGGATTGGCCTATGGAGGAGTTCATGACATTGCGGATATCAATAAACGACAAGAGCAACATAAAAAGCTGGAGAGAAAAAATGCAGAATTTATTAAAAAGATTAAGGAAAAGATCGGCTCCAGAATAGCAAAATTAGGGATACCCAAACCATGGGTATCTCCCCCAAAGATCAAGACAGCCGAACTTCCGCTTGCCTTGCAGTTTTTTCCAAAGGATTCATTTGGTTATCCTGACTGGGCTGCTGCCGCAAGAAAAAATTTAATAAATCCAAGAGAATATATATTCAATCCCAAAGAGGCAGAAGAAGAGGATAAGGAATATGATAAGGATATAATCTTTAAACTTAATGACGATGTTATGCCCGATGTGCTTTTCTCACACAAAACGCATAATTTCTGGCTTTCATGCAAAAACTGTCATCCATCCATATTTATTGATAAAAAAGGGGGAAACAACTTTGATATGTTCGATATCTGGAGAGGAAAATACTGCGGCAGATGTCATGGAAAGGTATCCTTTATGCCAAAGGGGATTGACAACTGCAGGAGGTGTCACAGTAAATAATACAGGGACAACCCCCATATTTATACAAAGAGGTCGATATTTATGGATGGCAAGCTGTGCGTTTCAAATATCGAATTATATATATTATTAACCGTGTCAATCGTATTTTTATCGAGCTTTACCTGAGATCTTCGCGGCCCGAAAAACTCTTCAATCCGTTGGGATTCATTGTTAAGATTTGAGGCAAACTCTTCAGAGCCTATGATAGCAGTAGCTATTGACATGTTTCTCGTTAAAAAATTCCCTGCCAGCGGAAACTCTTCTTCAAATCTTCCAACCGCAAGGTCTGCCTGATATGCATTAACAATATCAGAAGTCGTAAAATCGTCTAACGTTATATCCGGATTGCTCTTTATATAGCTTGCCAGTTTCAAAGATTCATCACCCAGTTCACTTGCAACAACCATTTGAGCAAATTCCTGATTATCCTGCAAAAAGGTAGTATCAAACTTTGAAGGCATATCTATAAGGGATTTTGCAATAGAGGCAATCTCATTATTGTATGTGTCCGAATTACTTCCAATCTCGTCAACAAAGGTCTTTGCCTTAGTTCTGTCGTCCTTTACCTGCTTAAGAATATCACGATGTTCCAAAAGATAGATACCGGCCTCAGGGTGTGCATCTATAAAATCACTTGTTATATAAGGGTTTGTACCAAGAACGCTTTCTACCTTATCGGTAAGCTGACTAAATATAATACCTTGAGCTGCATCCCCCTTGTCGACAATAGTCTCGGCAAGGTCTTTGTTATCGTTTAAGATGTCGGCAATACTTCCTATGTTTAGGGCGATAAATTCCGCAAAATCAAAATTATCCTCAAGAAAACTGCGTTTTATAGGTGAAGAGCTGTCAAGCCTATCAAGCGCCCCTGAGACAATCACATCTTTTAGATCATCCCTGCCCGTGACCGTCTTGCTGTTTAATATAGAACTAAGCTCATCGTTTCCGCTTATTACGTTAATAAGGTCTCTATTGGAAGAAATGAAATTCCCTTTATCCGATGATATAATTCTGTCTTTATAAACCGATAGTTTAGAAAAAACAGCGGGCTTAGATGCATACCTTTTGTAACGGTCTATGCCGTTTAAATTCGTGTTGAAATTAAGCGAGGTCATCTCTTAATTCCTCCTTTTTCTAATGCCTGTAAGCGCCGACTATGGATTTATACAGACATAAGAAAAAAATACATATCAACACCGCTTACCTATAATATGCAAAATCAATACCATAAGCTCTAAAAAGATAAGTATCGTAAATGCTTAAAATTAAATATAAATTTAAAAAGGAAGGTTTTGAGTAAGATTTGTTATTCTCAAAAAACTATGCAATTTTATTCATATTCGGTAAAAAATCATTCAATTCTTGCCTGGAACAGTTCATTAAGCGTGTCTTCTATCTCCATTACGCTCATTACCCCCATCTGAAACAGTATATCGCTTAAAAACCTGTGGGGTTTTTCGTTTAGATCATCCTCCAACTGTATCTTGAGCGCCTTAAAAAGATCTTCTTCTTTTATATATTCCTTTTCCACTGCGATCTGTCCAAACCGCTTAAAATACTTCTGAGTAATCTCTCTTTCCTGTATATCCTGAGTCTCCGTCATAACACCTCTCTTACATTTCTAATGTCCGACCATAAATAATCAATAAAGATGGATAGGGCCTTCTATATTGCCGCTGATAAACTGTTTTACAACAGGGTTGGAAGATTTTAAAAGCTCCTTTGGCGTCGTATCCTCTATGATCCTTCCTTCATGCAGCATTGCAACCTTGTGAGATATCTCCAACACCTCTTTTATATTATGACTGACAAGCACATCCGTACACTCATGTATGTCCGTACATTTTCCGATCATCTTACTAACGGCCTTTTCTGTAATGGGATTAAGCCCTATCATCTGATGTATCGCTCTCTCTGTTATAGGGTCAAGCCCTGTTGTAGGTTCATCAAAAAACATAAACTCCGGTCTTATAACAAGCGCCCTTGCTATGCCGACCCGTTTTCTCATACCTCCGCTGAGTTCATCAGGGTATTTATTCTCCATGCCTACAAGTCCGACCTGTCTCAGGATGTTCATCGATCTGTCTATGATCTCATCTTCCTTTATATCCGTAAGCTCCCTTAACGGAAAGGCTATATTGTCAATGACCGTAAGAGAATCAAAGAGCGCCGCACCCTGGAAAACCATCCCGAATTTTCTTTTTATCCTGTCAAGCTCTTTTCCTTTTAATTTTGTTATATCAACACCGTTTACATATATCTCACCCTCATCGGGCTTAACAAGACCGACAAGGTGTTTTAACAGAACACTCTTGCCCCCGCCGCTTCTTCCTATAATAGCCGTCCTCTTACCCTTTGGTATCTCAAGGTTTACCCCTCTTAACACCTCCTGGCCATTAAATGTTTTTCTAAGATTTACGATCTTTATCATTGTCTAAATCTATGTTAAGTAAAATATTTTTTATACAGATTATTTATAAATCTTTAAATTAAAAGCGTCAAGACTTTATTTGTGCAAGGTCGGAAAGACCTTGAGGTAACCCCCTTTTTACCCAAAAACAGATTTAGGTTTTTGGGTTTTTATATTTTTATTGACCTCACCCTGTTGATTGACTATGATAAATAAATGGCCAAATGCAATTTCTGCCATCAAAGAAAAGGCAAACGACAGTGCCCTGTTCTTAAGGGTGTTATATGCGCGCTTTGCTGTGGAGAAAACAGGGGGAATAAGATTCAATGCCATGTAGATTGTCACTATCTCAATCAGCACGGCTCATACCAGAGAGAAAGAGGCACAGAATACTTTTTTAAAAAGAGAGGGGCATTTCTCAGATCCCTTTATAAAAAAGGCGGTGATAAGGCAATTAACATTGTAAACCTCCTTGATATGCTTACTTACTCCGAATTCCATAACAATCCCGACACACCCGATATGGTTGTTATCGAAGGTCTTGAGTATGTAAAACAAAAGCTGAGTCCCATTGAAACACCAACTAATTTTGTCCCTTCCTTTGGCGAGATACTATGGGATGAGTTAGATGATTACCTTAGCAATAAAACGGAAGATACGGATATTACATCAGAAACTGTAGATAAAAATATTGCTTTTATAAAAGAATTTTCCAATGAAAAAGACGCAACGATTTGTTTTGTTGCAGGCATCACCGCATTTATTGAAAGGTTTTTCCCGGATATTGCAACGAATATTCAGGCCAATAAAGCGCCACAGCACATTATTATCCCTTGAAAACAGTCTCAATCTGATGATATAAAGCATTGTCTTTTAAGATTAAAACCATTGCCGGTATTTTAGCAAAAACTATCCCAACCATCCTTATACTTGTATTTTTTATCCCGGATATAGTCTTTGCCAGTCAATCCGTAAACGCCAAAGAGATCATGCGCAGGATGGATTCTCTTATGCGGGGCAAAACAAGTTTCGGTATATACGAAATGACAATAACCGATCCCGACTGGAAAAGGACGCTCAGGTTAAAGGTCTGGGAGAAGAGGGAGGAAAAAAAGACATTCATACGCATACTGACGCCCCCGAAAGAAAGGGGCATAGGCACATTAAAGATCGGCCTTGAGATGTGGAACTACCTTCCAAGGGTGGAAAGAATCATAAAGATACCGCCCTCTATGATGATGCAGCCATGGATGGGAAGTGATTTTACAAACGACGACCTTGTAAAGGAATCGAGCATTGTTGAAGATTATACCCACAGGGTTATCGACGAGTCAACCATAGAGGGTTTTAAGGCATTTCACATAGAAGCGATCCCCAAACCCGATGCCCCTGTGGTCTGGGGAAAGATACTGTATTGGGTTAGAAAAAAAGACTTTGTCCCTTTAAAAGAGGAGTTTTACAATGAAAAAGGCGAGCTTCTACGCGTTATGACATTTTCTCAAATAAAAAAAATAGGCGGCAGGGTTATCCCGACCCTGTGGCAAATGAAACCGATTAAAAAAAAGGGGAAGGAAACGACCCTCCATATCATAGATATTAAGTTCAACATGCCTATAGAAAATAATATCTTTACACTCAGAAATCTGAAGAGGGCGGAATATTAAAATCCAAAAACAGATTTAGGTTTTTGGGTTTTGGGTTAAAAGCAGTATCTGTAAGACTTTTCATATATAAAGAAAGACCTGCCCACCTCAATGCCAGACTATTTTATACCCCACTTATTCCATACCAAAACATATACTCTTTTGATTGTCTTTAAAATATAACCTCTTACACCGTTATCCCCACAATCTGTGGATAACCTGTTATTAAGTCTGGGTATAAATACCCTAAGTTAAGAAAAGCCTGAAATGTTTAACTCTTTGATTACTTTTTAGTCATAAAATCGCTATGGCAATCAATACATTACAATAAACGTTTGTTATTAATTGGTTTTTAATCTCAACACTTGAATCACGGCCTTAAGCTCGCTGCTTTCAAAGGCATAAGCAAGAAGGATAAATACTGTTACGCCGGTAATGATAGAACCGGTCAGTATCATTGTGTTAAAAAAGACGCCGCCGTGCACCCAGTCTCCAAAAGATGAAATGTAATAAACTATTCCGGCCATAACACAGGATATAAGACCGGTCTTAACGACAGAAGACAATATTCCTCTTACCCCGAAACGCCCTAACCTGACCCTTAAAAACCAAAAAAGTATTATAAAATTAACTAAAGAGGCAAGAGAGGTTGCAAGCGCAAGCCCTCCGTGTTTAAGGGGTTTCATAAAGATAAGTGAAAAAATGATATTTGCAAAAACCGCCACTGCCGCCGCTTTTACAGGTGTAGAAAGGTCTTTAAGCGAGTAGAAGGCCGAGGCAAGTATCCTGACCCATGCAAAGGCAATGAGCCCAAGAGAATAGAAGAATAAGGCATTACTGGTATTAACAGTGTCATTATAATTAAAAGCGCCGTGCTGGAAAATGAGGCTTATTACTGGTCTTCCAAGCACAATAAGGCCTGCCGTTGAAGGTATCAGTATAAAAGCAACAAGACGAATAGAATAAGACAAAGAGTCTTTAAATCCCGCCCAGTCCTTTTTAAATGACTGCTCTGATATGGTGGGCAGAAGGGCGGTTGAAAGGGCTATTCCAAAAACACCGAGCGGAAACTGAACCAGCCTGTCGGCATAATAAAGGTACGAAACGCTCCCCGAAGGCAGCATAGATGCAAAACGTGTAGTAATAAGGATATTTAACTGATGAACGCCTACTCCAAGGACGGCGGGAACCATGAGAAAGGATATCCTCCTTACAGGTTCAGGAAAGATATCCTTTGTAAATACCGGCATCAGGCCTGTATGTTTTAAGAAGGGAAGCTGAAACGTGAATTGCACAATCCCGCCGCAAAGGACACCGACAACAAGGGCATAAACAGGCCTGCCGAAATACGGTGTAAGCAGCAGGACAGACAGTATAATACATACATTAAGCCACAACGGAGACATGGCAGGGCCTGCAAAGTGGCGCACGGAGTTTAATACCCCCATACACAGGGCGACAAGCCCAATAAAAAAGAGATAAGGGAACATAAATCTTGTAAGCCGTATTGTAAGATCAAGCTTGCCGGCTGTTTTTACAAAACCGGGGGAGAATAAATCAACAAAAAAGGGGGATAAGGCTATGCCAACGAGCGTTATGATAAAAAGCAGAATAGCAAAAAAAGAAAAGGCAGAGCCCACGAGCCGCTTTGTGTCCTCGCGTGAATGTCCGCCCATATACTCGGTAAAAACAGGTATAAAGGCAACGGTAAGAGAGCCTTCCCCTACCAGTTTTCTAAAGAGATTAGGTATCTTGAATGCAACAAAAAAGGCATCGGCATAGAAACTTGTGCCGAAGACGGCGGCTATGACCATGTCCCTTAAAAATCCAAGGATACGGCTTATAAA
>JALXFI010000042.1 GCA_027069035.1 bacterium | reverse complement strand
TGTTCAGCCACCCAGTTAAGAAAGGGGAGTGCCTTTGAAAGACCTTGAATCGTATGCGCTTTTTCTATATAATACTGCGCCAACCAGATGGTACATATAAACCAAGGATTGCCGGGGATATTTTTTACATCCTTGCTCACCTGATGATAGTAGTCGTCCTCATACCGCGCAACGCCTCCGATATCGGTTTTAACGGTAAGTCTTTCTTCAACAGCCTTCATGGTGTTTTCTATCCTTTTATCATCTGCCGGAAAGACACCAAATTTAAAAAGTCCAAAAAGGCTTGAGTCTATAACGGAGTCAACCTCTTTATCATCACCCTTAAAGTTTGCCATACGCGCAAATCTGCCTTCCACCTCCATAAACAGATGTTTCTCTATGCCCTTCCTCACCTCCAAGGAAACATTTAAAAACCTTTCTGCCATTTCAAGGTCATTAAATATTTTGCAAAAATTCGATGCAGCCACAAGGCCCGCATATACAGCCGAGCATGTAAACGCCAGCACCCCTCTCCTTTCTTCCCAAAGGTCGTATGATGGGAAAGGAAGCCCTGTTTTTTCGCTTCTGTATTCATCCATAAAATCGGCAGCCTTTATAACAAGCGATGAGTATAAAGGTTTAATAAACTCGATATCCCTGTACATCTCATAATGATTCCACAATGCCCACAGAACAAGCGCAGTCTCATCCTCCTGGATGGGGAGCTGAGGTGTGCCGCCATGAATCCATGGATGCCAGGAACTTCCAAGAGAGCCGTCCGGGTTGTATTTATGTAAAAGATAGCCTTCCTCAAGCATAACGTTATTACAGAAGACAAAAAACCTCCTGCTTATCTCTTCATAACCGGCCTTATCAAGTGCGTATGACACAAGCGCCCCGTCTCTTGGCCACATATAACTATAGGTGTCTCTGTTAAAGTGAGCAATATCAGTATCATTTGCTGCGATTATGGCACCTCTGTTGTCGATCTGAGTCCTTATAATAAGGAGGCTCCTCTTAAAAAGGCGAACAATCTCTTTGGGCAACGGAGAAAAATCGGTATCCTCTTTACTAACCCACCCGCTCCAATAGTTCGATGTCCTTTTAAGAAGCATTTCAGGTGTGAGTTTCAATATAAACCTGCTAAGCCTTAAGACTTCTTCATAGTCTTTGCCCACCGCAATCCAGTAGCAAACCTCCTCTTCTCCGTAGGCAGGGAGTTTAAGGTTTATGCCGATAGTTGAATCGACCTTTCCCTGCGCTATGGGATTGCCGCTTAACAGGCCGTCCTCGGCATCCCTCCATGTACCCTCCATATCCTCAACCTCCTTCATGCCCACGGCAAACTGATCTATCCTTGCCCTGTCATGACAGCAGGTGGAAATGGCAAAATATCTTTTCCCCTTATAATGGATGAGACTGTTCGATTTCGGATCAAAATACGCCGTATGCCCGAGTTCAGACTCGGATATGTGGAGGTCATGGTGAAAAAAGAGCTTAACCTCCCTCTTTCTCTTTAAAAGATTTCTGACAAACACCCTTTTAACATATATATTATCTTCAAAATCAACAAAATCATTGCAAACAAACTCTAACCCAAGCTTCTTTGAATGCAGTTTGACATTTGTAACCAAGGTATCCTCTGCATATTTTAACTCCTTATCCAAAATATCCTCCACCCACAAAAATTCTCCGTCCGCCCATATGCCAAACCTGCACGGATCACCCTTTGTGTGGTTTTCCTCTCCCACATAAGGGTAGTAGAGGTCTCTTATCCTGTAATCCTTATCAAAAGCAACAAGCAGGTTGCCGTTCCCTACGGGTATGTCTCTTGGCATGTGCTAATACCTTTAATGAAGAACGATTTTTATCCGTTGGAGTATACTAAACCGTTAACTCAATGGCAAGGCTTTTCCCAAAATCCCGATATAGCGGGATTTACCCAAACAACTATATCCATTTTTTGGATTTCTATAGAAAATCCAAAAACAGAGATAGGTTTTTGGGCAAATTGGCAAGACGCTTTAAATGCAAGGCCACAGGCGATTTTTCTTTTGAGGCGTATATAACCGGTACGGTGAGAAAGAAAATCGCCGAGAACACAGCAGTTAAAGATGTATTGCCAATTTCAAATCCCACTATCGCGGGATTTGGGCAGAAGATAAAAATTGACAATTGCTATCAATCTTGATATAAAACCGTATCCCTTGTTTGTTATCCCTACAGATAGTAACAATATAAAAAGGCCAGTCTAAAGTTCCAACCCCAACTTAAGCTGAGAACTGGCATATGTGACATGAGATTATTTTATGATGAGATATATACTCTCACTTGTCTCAATTTATTTTATTTATCTATACTGCTATACTGCATAGACTCGGGATCTATTTTCAGTTTAATAAACAACAAGACCTTCCCGACTCTTGGTGTAAGAAAAAATTATCAATTGTTAGAAAAACTTTCGGCAAGAGGGGTTTAGAGTTATGTCTAAATACCTTTACTCAATACGTAAAGTTAAAAGAAAAGGCGAAAAAGATGGTAGGGGCTGGAGATGGAAATTTTTCCCTCCTAAATGGCCATTTCGTGAATCAAATGATCTTGATCCACCGATGGAGCAAGATGAACCTTCAGAGTTTGAAAGAGTACTATTAAGAGCAGCGGAAGAAAATTTTAATCGCATCGTTCAGAGATGGACTAAAATAGATAGAAGACTTCAAAATAATTGTATAAATGCCGAAGATAGATTTAAAACTGCGAAGTCTGTTATTGAAAAAGAAACTGATGAACATAAAGAAGCAATTGAAGATTTCAAGACTGCTAAAGAAAATTTTCATAAATTACCTACACCCATCTTATCTATAAAAGGGTATTTGCCCCTTTTCATTATAATTACATTGTCAGAATTGATCTTTAATGCTTTAGTTTTTACTATCTTTGGCCAGAGTAAAATACATACCTATATTATGGCAGGGGGGGTAATGGTTGCTATACCTTGGCTTTCCC
>JALXFI010000041.1 GCA_027069035.1 bacterium | reverse complement strand
TATTGTATCTATTACAACACCTATTAAGATTTAAGGAGGATAATCTATGTTGGAACTCTATCAGTTTGAAGAATGTCCGTATTGTGCAAGGGTGAGGACAAAGATGACAGACCTTGGCATCGACTATATTATAAGGAATGAACCGAGAGACAAGGCAGGCAGGGAGAGACTTAAAAAGATATCCGGACAGAGCGGCGTGCCGACGCTGGTTGATCCTGAAAAAGATATAGTAATAGCCGATGATGACGATGCTATAATCGAATATTTGGAGAGATTAAAAAGATAAATGGGTCTATATAAGATGTAAAAAGTTATGGGCAGTTTAACGCCTTGCCCAGGGCCATCTAAAACATCCATCGGAACAATGAGCAACCCTCGGTAACATAAACCTCTTCATAACCCGGTTCACCTCCTTTTAATGGACTAAGATCATCTATATCATACAACTTTTTGAGACATCTTTCTACATATCTTTTTGCATTAGTAGCTTTGTCTAAACTGAATCTAAACACAAAACACCTTATTTTAAGGAAAGAGCATGGAATTAAAAAATGAAAACCTGAATTCAGACGGTAAATGTGTAATCGCCCACTACCATGAAGTGGCGCTCAAGAAAGGCAACCGTCCGCGCTTTGTAAGCAGACTTGTCGATAATATTAAAGTTTCTCTTTCAGACCTCGGTATCAGGGATGTAAAGGCGCTTATGGGAAGGATAGGCATTTTTTTTAACGGCACCGTATCTATGGAAGAGGTAAAACAAAGACTTGAAAAGGTCTTCGGCATAGCCTATTTTTCTCCTGCATACAGGACATCCCACTCTATTGAAGGAACAGAGAAAGCCATATTAAAGATGTTAAAGGCTAAAAAGATGGATTTTAAAAGTTTTGCCGTAAAAACAAAAAGGGGGTTTAAGGGTTTTCCCCTAACATCACCTGAGATAAACGCAAGGGTGGGGGCATATATAAAAGAGCATACATCGGCAAAGGTAGATCTAAAAAACCCGGAACTTTCCATATTTATAGAGGTTATCCCGAAAGAGATATTTTTCTCGTTTGAAAGATTTAGAGGGGCCTCAGGCATTCCAGCCGGCATAAGCGGCAATGTTTGCTGCCTCATCTCGGGCGGCATAGACTCTCCAGTTGCGGCATACAGGTTGATGAAAAGGGGATGCAGTGTAATCTTTATCCATTTTCACAGTTACCCATACCTTGACAAGACCGCTCAGGATAAGGTTATGGAACTCGTTAAAAATCTAAACGCATATCAATTCAGCTCAAAACTTTATCTTGTCCCTTTTGGTGAGATTCAAAGAGAGATAAGCGTAACGGTTGAGCCTGCCTACAGGGTTGTTCTATACAGGAGGATGATGCTGAGAATCGCCCGGGAGATCGCCCTTAAAGAAGGCGCCAGGGCGCTTATTACAGGAGAAAGTTTAGGACAGGTTGCATCTCAAACCCTTGATAACATGACTACAATAGAAAGCGCAGTCTCCATGCCTATTTTAAGGCCGTTGATCGGGATGGATAAGGATGAGATCATCGAAGAGGCAAAAAGGATAAAGACCTTTGACACATCCATCATGCCGGATCAGGACTGCTGTCAACTGTTTGTTCCGAAACACCCGTCCACAAGAACCAAGGTAAGGGAGATAGAGTTTAAGGAAAGGTCTATTGATATAGATGAGATGATGAAAAAGGCGCTTGACGGACTTGAGGAGAAAAGATTTTTCTATCCAAAAACTTCCTAACTGCCTTTCAACTTCGCTCTTAAGCGTTCAATAAGGGCTTCGTATGAAGACCTCTGTATTATCTTTGTAAACTGGCTTCGGTAGTTGCGCACAAGGCTTACACCTTCGATAACTATGTCGTATATCATCCAGTCATCTTTCTTCAGCAGTCTGTACTCTATCGGTATATCCGCACCATTATGTGTAATAATCTTGGTTTTAAGAACAGCCCTGCCGTTATCTATCCTTTCATTTAAATAGACTACTTCTTCATCGTTATATTTTTCTATCTTATCTATATACGAATTCTCAAGAAACCTGCTGAAAAGCTTAACAAATTCCTTTCTTTCTTCATCAGTCCTCTTCCTCCAGTATCTGGCCAGCGAACGTTTGGCCATCTCCGGAAAATCGAATCTTTTAACGATAATATTCCTTATCTTTTCCCTTCTTTCATTAGTCTTTTCCGCCCCTTTAAGGGATTTATCCTTAAGAACGGCTATAACCCCATCAATAGTGGGTTTTACTTTATCGGCTATCTCTGCGGCATGAAGCGGCATCAAAAACAACGATACGGTTAATAAAACGACACTTGCGATTATTTTATAATTTATCTTCATACAAGAAAGATATTTTGCCATAGTTTACTCCTTTACCATACTCTCCCGATGCTGATAATAGCCGTCTCTTATCGACACATAAGGGTCAAAGGAATCTTTTTTTATACCTTCATACAGGCCTATATTAAGGGATGTTTCATTTACCCTCCTATATGCATTGATCAATACAACGGCGTATCTGTCATGCGGGAAAAGATAGTTTGTAGGTTCAGTAAAAAAATCCCCCACTAAACCAAAGGTGTCTCTAAGGCTTGATGGACCAAGTATCGGCCAAGTTATATCAAATCCCGGACCGGCGCCATAAACTCCCAAGGTCTGTCCAAAATCCTCTTCATGTTTAAAGAGCTTCCACTTTTCGGCAGGATCGGTAAAGCCAAGCACGCCTATAGTTGAATTGATCACAAATCTTGAAAGGGCAATGCCGGCATATTTAAATTTAAACTGGAGCACATCGTTTATAAAACGTACGGGCATGGAGAGGTTTGAAAAGAATCTTCTTACGGCTATCCGCCCCCCCTCCGGAACTATAAAGCTGTATCCGAGCGCAATTGGCTTTAAACACCAGAAGTATAATTTGTCGTTTAATTTAAACATCAACCTATTAAAAGGTTCAAGGGGGTCGGCTATTGAAGGAGTATCTTCAGTGTCTTCAAAATCTCCAAGGTCA
>JALXFI010000040.1 GCA_027069035.1 bacterium | reverse complement strand
GGTGATTTTTGATACGGTTAAAGACGTTATACATAATCAATGGTCATAAAGTATTAAAATTTTTCCCCCTCTTCCTTCAATGGTGAAAGGTGTTTTGAAATGAAATCATATCTTAAATTTCTGTGTTTTATTATGGTTGTTTTACTTTTTGGGTGTACCAGCCCGCCTAAAAAGGTGGAGGTGCAGGATATAACCATGCCGAAGATGGTCTCTGCAAAGAGTTCACCGGGCTCGATCTGGCCCGGCATAAACTCTCGCAACAGGCTCTTTTCTGATTTCAGGGCAAGGGATGTAGGCGATATAATAACAGTCACCATATCCGAGAAGACTGCGGCAAAAAAAGAGGCGACCACATCTACAAGCAGGACGAGCAGCGAAGATGCCTCTGTCACGAATCTTTTTGGTCTTCCCCTTGACTTTAACACAAAAATAATGGGGCAATCCTTTAGTCCTACGGCAAACGGCGAGCATACCAACAGTTTTGACGGCAGCGGCACGACGGAACGTAAGGGAGAGATAACGGCAACGATATCCGTTATGGTCGAAGAGGTGCTTCCGAACGGAAATCTTTTTGTGGAAGGCAGGAAAGAAACCATGGTAAACAAAGAAAAACAGTATATTATACTTTCAGGAGTGGTAAGGCCTGAGGATATATCAAACAGCAATATTATCTCATCCGATAGTATAGCCGATTTGAGGGTGGAACTTTCAGGTTACGGCGTTATAAATGAGAAGCAGAGTCCGGGTTGGCTTACCAGGGTGCTTGATCATATATGGCCGTTTTAAGAGGGAAAGGTATGAATTACAAGGATAAGGGTTTTGTTGACTTTTTTGATTTTTCTTCTTTCATCGGCGATTATCTTTTAAAAATATCTTTAATATTGCTTTCAATTATTTTCTTCTCAACGCCTTTGCTCTATGCCTCAAGGATAAAGGATATAGCGAGTTTTGAGGGGGTAAGGGACAATCATCTTATAGGGTATGGACTGGTTGTCGGACTTGACGGTACGGGTGACAAGAGCGGAACGGAGTTTACCATACAGAGCCTTGTCAACATGCTGAACAGGCTTGGAGTAAAGGTGTCTTCGGGGGATGTAAAGGTTAAGAACGTTGCTGCTGTGATAGTGACTTCGGAACTCTCTCCATTTAAGAATGCCGGTTCACGGGTGGATGTTGTGGTGTCGTCGATAGGCGACGCCAAGAGCCTTCAGGGAGGCACATTGCTTTTTACCCCTTTAAAAGGGGCGGACGGCAATATCTATGTGGTTGCGCAGGGTTCTGTTTCCGTAGGTGGAGGCTTTCTTGCGGGTGCCGAGGGCACAAGCGTACAGAAGAACCACCTTACAGTGGGAAGGATTCCGAACGGGGGGCTTGTAGAGAAAGAGGTGCCTCTTAGATTTGAAAATAATATAATGCTTGTTTTAAAACAGATCGATTTTACCACATCAAGCAAGGTTGCAAAGAAGATAAATGCGGTCTTTGGCGGAGAGATCGCTTTTCCTGTAGACGGTTCAAGGATAAGGCTTTCACTGCCTGAGACTTTTAATGGAAGATCTGTGGATTTTTTGTCCAATGTTGAAAAGATACGGGTTTCTGTAGATACGATATCAAAGGTGGTTATTAATGAACGCACGGGCACGATCATTATAGGCGAGAATGTAAGTATCCTGCCTGTGGCAATATCGCACGGAAGTTTGAGTGTAGAGATTACGACAAGACGGCAGATATCCCAACCCCTGCCTTTCAGCTCAGGAAAAACCGTAGTCCAGCCTGAGGCTGATGTAAGTGTTAATGAAGGCAAATCAAGGCTTCTTATGGTGGAAGGCGCGACTCTTGGAGAGCTTATAAGGGCGCTTAATGCCCTTGGTGTGACTCCAAGGGATCTCATTGCCCTGCTTCAGGCAATGAAGGCCGCGGGCGCTCTGCAGGCGGAAATAGAGTTTATCTAAGTGTGAATTGTTTGTAAACCTTAACCTTAAAATAAAGGAGAAAAGAAAAATGAACGGAATAATGAAAAACTGCTGGGAAATTTTGAATTGTGGTCGCGAGAAAGGCGGGCCAAAAGTTGCGGAGTTTGGAGAATGTATTGCCTCAAAAGAGGGTCTTGGCCATAGCTGTTGGGCTATTGCTGGAACACTTTGTGGTGGAAAAGTTCAGGGCACACATGCAGAGAAAGAAGAAAACTGTATGTTATGTGATGTCTATAAACTATATAACAGGCAATTGGGAAGTGAAGGACAACGAATCGCCAAGGAGTTGCCAGAAGAGCAGAAAAAGTATGAAATCATGCTCAGAAACAGGATGAAAGGGTAGTAAAGTTATTTGCAACCGATAATTACTTCACTGGATTTTTACTCCGTTCCGTAAAAACCAGTGAATTCAATCATTGGGGAGTTTTATGAAGGCCATATTAAAAAACTATTTTTCAGGACTGTTTAATGAAAACAGGAATTTTAATAAGATTGATAGTGTAAGGAGGGACAGTGCCTTATCAGTGGGCGATAAGAAGCCCAAAAATGATATTAAAGAGGCGGCCTCTGAATTTGAATCACTCTTCATATATTACATACTCAAGACAATGCGAAAGAGTGTTATGAAATCGGGGTTTTTTGGAAACTCTAAAGGGGAAGATGTCTACAATTCCATGCTCGATGAAAAGGTGGCTCAGTCATTGGCAAAGGCTGGAGGCATAGGTTTAAGGGATGTGCTTCTTTCAGGGCTTGAAAACAGGGGAGTGAATGGAGAGGCGGAAGGGAAAAAAGGAATTTAAAGGCATGACAGAAAGTAGAAAAAAAGAAGTTGTTTAATATAATTTTTAAGTGGTATGATTTTTTTGTTAAAGTTTCAGGATGGTGTGCCGATAATAAAAGAAGGAGGATTGTGTATTGGTATGTATGAACGGTATTTTTATTTCGGCAGACGAACGGGGTAATGATGACAGCAGATGTTTTTGTCCGGCACTGCCGAAGGCAGGAGGTAGGATATGAAGATAAATAGCAATATGGTTGAGC
>JALXFI010000039.1 GCA_027069035.1 bacterium | reverse complement strand
CGTACCGGTTATGTACGCCTCAAAAGAAAAATCGCCTGCGGCCTTGCATTTAAAGCGTCTTGCCAATTTGCCCAAAAACCTATCTCTGTTTTTGGGAATCACTTCATCAACCCCCTAAATAAAAACAGTGGAGATGAAACCAAAGCAGTTATTGCAACATCAAATCCTCTTCCTTTGGAAGCTCAAGAAAAACCTCCGTACTCTTCCGTTCGCCAAATGCATCCCTGTAATTCTCTCTGATCACAATCCTGTCCTTTAAAATCGCAACAACCCTTCCATTCCTTTTGCCGACAAGGCTGCCTTTTTTTAACACGTACCCTTTTCTCTCAGGGTCTTCCACCATTGCAGTAGGATTGTCTATCCCCCATATAATAGCAACTACTTTCAACTGTTTAACATCGTATTTCTGTAACCCGACCAATACCTTGGCATTATCTTCTTTTTCCGCCTTAGATAACTTTGGTTTAATAAAAGGAAGAAAAGGGTCTCTCCTGCCTTTAGGATCGTAAAAAAGTATCTGTGAAGTATCCTCTCTTTCGTCTGCCTTTTCATGGTCATTATTTGCAGACGCCTTCTTGTTTGCCTTTTTTACAACACTTACCTTTTTAAGAGGAGATGTCTCTTTAACAGGCGACTGTGACTCGGACTCACATGACACCAAAAAAAACGCAACAACAAACACCAGCACATAACCAAGCATTTTAAAGTATGAATTCATCTTATTTGCCTTTAAAGGTATTAACACTATCTTCTACGCCCCTTCTTTTTTCTGTTTTTCCTTTCATTTTGAGGCAAAAATCTGAATGTTGTCGCAAGAAAACTACCCTTAAGTATTATCTTCCCTTCTTTATCCTTGGCACCCCCTATCTTAATGTTTGAAATATTAACTATCCTTGGCATATTTTTTACCTTTTCAAAAAAGACCGCCAGATTGTGATACCCCCCCGTAACCTCAATCTTTACCGGAACCTCGGCATAAAAATCCCTTGGCACATCTTTATTCGGTTTAAAAAGAAGAAACTCAAGTCCGGATTCTCTGCCGGCATTGGCAATGGCCGTAAGAAGCCCGGGAATCTCCTTATCATTAGGCAATTGCGTAAGGACACGTGAAAACTTTCTCGTTAACTCTTCAACCTGTTTTTTAAAATCCTCTAATTCTCTGGCAACCTTTCTGCTTTCTTCAAGTTTCCTGTTCGCCTCAGACAGTCTCACCTTTAGATTATTGATTTCATCTTGTTTCGGACTGTAAAACTCAAAATAAAAGATTACAGAAAGGAGTACTATAAAAACACAAAGTATAGCGATCTTACGGGAAAGGGGAAGTTTTAAGACGGTATCAAGGTTTATAGCCATATCTTTTTATTATATAAAATATCTAATTAATATTGCTTAATAAAAAATCTTACACTTTAAGGCAGAACTAAAATCCTTTTTCGTCAACCACTCTTCCCTTTATGGCGTTTTATGCGAAAGGTGACGGTAAAACTCTTTAAGTTCATATCCGCCTTTTTTTTCTGGCGCGTTATAACAAGTTCGATCTTTTCAAAATCCTTTGAATTCTCAAGGCTTCTCATAAAATCGGCTATAGTCTGTTCATCGGCCGCAATCCCCTTAATCTCCACCAGTCCCCTTTTTTCCTGAATACTCTCGAGCCATGCACTCTCAGGTATAAGCCTGCTCATCTTGTCGAGTATAAGAAGCGGACCCTGTCTGTTCTTTTCCAATTTCTCAATAACAGCGATCTTGCTCTCTATCATCTTCTTCTGTTTCTTGTATTTATTGACCTCCACCATAAGGCGCTGATACTTATCTATCTCACTCTGTACCCGAGCAAGTTCTTCTTGAAGGGCATCTACAGAACGCTCAAGCGATATCTGCATGAAAGCCATAATCGAAAAAACCAGAACAAGAACAAGGACCACCACCGATATCTGCTGTCTTATCGACTCTTTCTTTCGCGCCGCCCTTACCGGCAAAAGGTTTATTCTTATCATTTATCCCCCGCCTTTCTTACGGCAAGGCCCATCCCGACAGCCATAAAAGGAGCTAATGAGCTGATATAAGAAACATCGAAGTGCTTTGGATCACATTCGATATTATTAAACGGGTTGACCACTTCTGTGGATATTCCGGTCGCATTCTGGATTACGTCTATCAAACCCTTAATATTTGAAGAACCGCCACTAAGGTATATCTTTGATATCGAAGCCTCCGTTGCAGTGGAAAGAAAGAATTCAACCGTCCTTTTAACCTCTGATGCCACCATCTTAACGATCTTGCCGATAACCGGCTCCACCTCTTCTTGAGACTTTCCTTCCACCTCATTGCCGATCTTGATGGATTCCGCATCCTGAAAATTCAGGTTCAATTCCTTTTGTATCTCTTCGGTAAAACGGTTCCCCCCTGTAGAGATATCCCTTGTAAACGATGTAAGGCTCCCTTTAAGTATGTTTATATTCATCACAGACGCACCAATATTTACAAGCACAACACTTTCTTCCTGAGGCACAGGATAGTTGAGTTCAAACATATTTTCAAGTGTAAATGAGTCTATGTCAAGCACAACGGGGTTTAAATCCGCTTCTCTTATAACACTTGTATAATCATTCACAACCTCTTTCTTGCAGGCAACGAGCAATACATCCATCTGACCCTTGCCTTCCGTGTCGGCGCCTACTATCTGAAAATCAAGATTAACATCATTTATATCAAAAGGTATATACTGCTCCGCCTCCCACTGGATGGATTCGGCAAGTTCATCTTCGGTCATAATGGGAAGGTTTATCCTCTTTATAATAACGGAATGACCCGATATGGATGATGCCACGTCCTTTGTCTTAATCTTCTGGTCCTTACAGAGCCCCTTTATCGAATCAATTACCGTCGGCGCATCTATTATCGAACCGTCGACAATGGCCTCGGGAGGCAGGGTGAGCATGCCAAGTTTGGCAAGAGAATAACCGGTCTTACCCTCCTTTAGCTGAACAAGCTTTATCGAGCTTGAGCCGATATCAAGGGCAAATGTATCTTTCCTGCCAAATGGTAATAAATCAGATATCCTTCTACTGAGCATATTATCTTGTTTAAGTAAAAAAGGTTGTTGGTAACTGGAACCGATATTAGTCTAACAATTAAACTCTTAATAATATCTATTCCAGAAAGACCTTATCCTTCTCAGAAAGTTTTAAACCAAGCGCGCGGATAAGCCTCCTCTTTGTGGTCATCCTGCATCCATATCCCTTTTCAATGCGGTCAACCGTTATCGGAGATATGCCTGCCTTTCTTGCAAGTTCAGCCTTGCTTATTAAGCGTTCTTCTCTAATCTTCTTAAGGTTGTTTTTATTGTTCTTCACATTTAATTTCTCTGCATTACAAAACTACAAAAACCGCACTCCACTTCTCAAAATGAAGCTATAATAAAAATAATCCTTTGTCAAGTAAATTATAATATTTTTTAATCTTTTATATATAATTTATATAAAATTATTTTTTATTGGATACAAAAGGTATAGTCAATATGCTCTCCGCCCCTTTTGAATCAACGACCCTCACCACAACCTCATGTCTTTCCTCTCTCCCGGGTATCTCCCATGATATCTTCCCTGTATGTTCATCTATACTCATATTTACAGGGGCACCTTCAAGGCTATAGCTGAGCTCGTCCCCGTCAGGGTCTGAAGCATCAACACTTGCATAATACATATCACCTTCGATTACAGAACCCGATAAAAGATTCTTTACAACCGGGGGTGAATTCTTTATGGTTATCTCCCTATAAACAGGCGCCCCGTATGCTTCTTCATCATCAGGCACAAATCTTACCCTAATGGTATCGCCCCTTGAAAACTCTCCTTTATAAGATGCCGTGCCGCCATCCTGAACAAGCTCCCCGTTAAGATACCATTCATAACCTATTTGAACCTTGTCACCGTCGGCATCAAAGACTTCTGCTTCGGCCTTTAAGGTAGAATCCCTCACAGGATATTTAGGGAGTATCCATGCGCTTCTTATATAAGGCGGCGTATTTTGTACCGTCACCGTTTCGGATGAATACGTTACCCCCCCTGAAACCGCCTCCGCCATAATCTGATCGCCTTTTTCTATCTCATCGTATTCCAGAACCGAACTATTCATATCCGGTATCTCACTTCCATTAACATACCAAATGTACCTGACAGCAGATTTATCCAGGCCTGAGACCTTAAGCGAGATTATATTTCCTTTTATCGGGTTTTCCGGAAAAATCCTTAAATAAACACCTCCTCTTGCCTCTATTAAATTATTCTTCGCATCAATAGTGTTGTGCTGAGATTTCTCTAAGTTCTTTGAAGCTTTGCCGACCAAGGTATCCGTCTCTTCCCTCTGTGAACAAGCAGTAAACAGGACCAGGAGCAGAAAGACGACACCCGGTATCTTAAATGTATTTCCTTTTAACATCTTTATAATAACATCAATCATATTTTCTAAAGACAAACAACTATTCAAGACTCATCTGCCAGCTTCCCGCAACCCATTTACACATCCTCAATATCCCTGCCACGCCGTTTGTCGTTATTGCATAATTGTATTGGTTGTTTGTAAGGTATATAACGATATCTCCTGACTGCCCTCTTATAAAACCCTTTGAATCAAACTGTATGCAGGGCAGACTGCTGCATGGCGGAAATGTTGATGCCGCAGAAAGATTGACTATCGCCCCTGATGGCGCTCCGCTCGCATTATTGCAGGCCGTCTTATCGACATCCGCACTTGAACCGAAACTCACGCCGTCATCAAGCTGCTCCGTCTTAATCGCAGCGTCATTATTGGGATTATTAAATGTAGGGCCAAGCTCACCCGTCTCAGGTATGTTGTCACCGTCCTCATCCTCCCACCTCCACACACTGTAAGTATTGTTCGGTGCATCAAAGACCACAAATATACGCCTGTTGATCAACTGCCCTCCCGAGAGTTCCATGTTTCCCTGTTTCTGGGCCTCCGACTGCGCCCATTTAAGGTCATCCAGAAGGTTCCTTGAAGCGCTTGCAACCTCGCCCTCTCGGTTCCAGTTATAGAATATGGTGGGCACGGCAACAGCCGCAAGTATGGCTATTATCGTAATCGTGAGCATAAGCTCAAGCAGCGTCATACCCTTATTATTCCACATAGAGACCACCTAAAATTTCTTCCACCAGAGCACCTTAAACGGGTTCTCCGTACTTATAGTAGGCGTAAAGACCTCTCCGCCTATCTGTATGGTATTCTGGGTAGAACCTGAGGCACTGAATGTCACGGCATAGGCATGCCTGTTGTCAAGATCGATACCACCGACAAAACCGCCCTGGAACCATTCATTGCCTGAATCGTCGGTGATATTTGTTACCGAACCTGTTTTAAGGGAAACAATGGTAATGCGTCCCTGACTATTAAGCGTTGAGACATCGCTCACAAGAGAATAATAGTCCTTGGCCGTCCCTACATAAATATTAAGATATTTATCTATCACAGGCTTGCCCCATATCTTTTCTCCTGCATCGGTTGTATATACATTTATCAGTGTATAACCGCCGCTTGGATTAATGGATATAGTAAAAAGGTGGTACACTGATGTGTCGCTTGCATAATCGGCGCCGCCTGTTCCAAAGACCACAATATTACGATATACCGACACAGATGCGCCTATGGGTTCCGCCGCTCCAACAGGGTTGCCGTCAAGCTGTCCGTTAATATCAACACCCTGTACTTCAAAAACAGGTTTGTAATCGCCATTGACATCTGTGCCAGCAAGGCTCTCTCCGTCGGTTGTCCTTAGCGCCCAGAGCCTGCCCTGAAAATCACCAAAGATAACATAGTCATGGGTGCCGTTATTGTCTATATCCATAAGCGAAGGTATGGCCGGCGTATCGTTTATACCCACCGCATCTCCTGTGTACGGCAATTTTGTCTCCCATATAATATCACCGTTAAGGAGGTCGATTGCATAGGCGCTTACGCCATAGACACAACCGGATGGGTTAACATCACAATCCTGAGTATAGTCCTGAGGATTCTTCTTCTTTATCCAGCTTGATGTAATAAACACAAGAGACTGTATCTTTGTTCCGACCTGAACCCTGCCTATGGCAACCCCCTTTGAGTTGCCCATATTACAGTTTCTTTCAGTGCCATCGCACAGACCTGTCCCTGTATCGTTATACTTATACTCCCAGAGGACACTCGGACTGTAAGGGTCGGTAACATCCATAGAGAAGATGATACCTTCATTCACATTCTTTACCATTGCCGTTTCAACAAGATACGTTCTCCATTCATAGTTGCCGTCGGCGTCCGGATCAACAAGAAAATCACCAAGGGCAGGAGAGCCGTCGACACTTACAGCAGGCTCAAATGTGCTGAAATCCTGAGGGTCGGGCTCAAACGGCTGATTTGCAAGTTCGGGAAGAAGTGAATAAGGTATATATGCCCATATCTCCTCTCCATCACCGTCCGTATATTTCTGCTGGCCACTATCCCACGAGCCGCCCCAGAAGGCATGGAGCATACCGTCATCAGCGCCCGCAAAGAGTATGCGGTCCCTTGTGGTGGACCCTGCAAGCATGGAGCGGAGCATAAGCGCCGGTGTAGAGTCCTCTATCGCCCATAGCTTGTCGGTAAGCTCATCCGTGCCGTCGGGGTCTGTAAGGGATGCGTCTTTCCTCCCTCTTATCGTGTTTATAAGTATCTCGGCGTCTGTCTGTGTGGATGTGCCAAGCAGACTCTGTAAGGCGGCCTTGTTGGTTGAATCAAAGGTCAATACATTTGCAGAGGCGCCGTCGGAGTCGCGCGTAAAGATATACCTTAAATTGTTTGTAACCGTATGGTCCTGCTCAGGTGCTGTAGGAAAACCCGATACACCCGCCGCAGGCATGTAGTCCGCCGCATCCCATACCTCAACGGCTGCAGTTTGTGTATCGGTCGGCACCTTTATCATCTTAAGGTGTCCCCTGTATGTCGGGTAATCATAGCTTGCCTTATAGAGTATATCATCCTTAACCACCGCCTGGGTCTTGCTGAACTCATTTGTTACGATCTGGTACTTGAGCGCAAGGAGCGTGTTAAGTATATACTTTATACCGCATGTATTTGAATTGTTCCAGTCAAGGTCGCACGTGCTTGTAAAAGAGCCGAAGTTATAATTGAAACTGCAGCTAAGGGCTGAAGATAGCGTATATGAAAATGATGATGAACTCCCTCCTCCTATTGTACAACTGGTGCCGTCATCACACTGATAACCCACCTGCGCCTTTACAACTCCGGTGTTGTTGTGCGGATCCTTAAACTCAAGTTTTATCTCCTTCTGCTGGTTAAGGTTTCCTATATGATAAGGAGAAGACGGCGTGCACGTTGCAGGGCTGTTATCCACATCAGGATTTGGGTCACAAATATTATTGCTGCCCTCTTTAGCCTTCTTGAATTTATTAAGTGTGCTGCTTCCGTCCGGAAATTCAATCTGCATGGACGTTATATAAAGATTATCACACCCAATGTTCTTTATCTTTATCCTTTCAAGCTTCTTGCTGTCACCGGAGAACTGTGAAGACGACATATCGACCTTGAGCACCCCGTCATCGTCGGAAACCTTGCTTCCGCCTATCTGGAATGTGCCTTCAGGGCAGCTTGTAGAAGATGTTGTTGTACCCGAACATTTTGCCTGACTCTGAGAGGCCGGAGCGCATATATTCTCACTCTTTGATATATTGTCAATGGAGTCAAGGATGGCCGTTCCCGGAAAATCAACATATATATCATCGATGGTTGTAGCCGAACAATCAGAGGCAATATCGCCTATTTTGACACCCGAGAGCGTCCCTGTAGATGTACCGGAGTTATAACTATATGAAGCGCTTGACATATCAAGGTATATGAGGCCTCCTCCATCAGACCTTGAGGCCGTCTGAGTGCCTGATGAAAGGTTGAAGGTAGCGCTCGGACAGTCATACCCCTGAGTACACCCGCTGTGCAAAATCTCCACGGTAACATCCTTATTCAATGGGTCTTCCGTAGCTATATCATTGCCTGAAAAGGTAAATGTAACACTGTCGGTATTAATGCCTGCGCCGGAACATGAGGCGGCGCTTCCTGAATTAGGCGAACAGACCGTAAATATATTGGAACTGTCCGATATGTCCAGAATATCCGTAAGCTGAACTCCCGTATTGCCCGGAAACTCCGTCACAAGGTCAACCACATGGAGACTCGCGCTCGTCTTGTTGCCTACGACAACATTGCTCAAGGTATGTGTGGCAGCATCGTAACTTGCAGAGTCCATATCCACATATGCATAGCTGTCCACCGCCGAAGTTCCATAACCTGTGCTAAGGTCAAAGGTCGCCTTGGGGCAAGAGCCTGCGGTGCAGTAAGGATGGACAAGCTCAAGCGACACAACGGTGTTTGAGGCAAGCGCCGAATCGAAGTTTAATTTAATGATCCTTTCCGGTATGTCCTGAGTGCCTGTATTCTGACACTTGATGTATTTATGCCCGGGGAAATATATTACATAACCCTGTGTGGGAGCGCCGTTGATACGGCCTCCGACAAGATAGTCATAGACATAATAATCTGATGAAGGACTGTAATCAACCACTGCCGGGTCATCGTGAACAAACCTTGTAACGCTGCTGCCGACAAATCTGTCGTCCTGAGGGGTATTTGGGTCATCGGTGGTAAGGGATGTAAGATAGGTCTAGCCCGAA
>JALXFI010000038.1 GCA_027069035.1 bacterium | reverse complement strand
AATCCCGCTATCGCGGAATTTGGGATGAGCATATATCTTGACAATGCGGCAACATCTTTCCCCAAACCTGAGAGGGTTTATTCAAGGGTGGATTATGTCTTAAGGAATATCAGCGGAAATCCCGGCAGAGGCGGGCATACCGGCTCTATAGATGCAAACAGGGTCGTATTTGATGCCCGTCAAAGGATAACGGCATTTTTTAATATCCCGGACTCCTCTCGTCTTGTATTTACAAAAAACGGAACCGAGGCTCTAAACATTGCCATAAAGGGAGTGTTAAACCCGGGCGATCATGTGATAACAACGGCTATGGAACACAACTCCGTTGCAAGACCCCTTGAAAAATTGAAAAAGAGCGGCCTTAAAGTTACAACTTTAGAGACTTCAAGGGATGGGGGCATATGCCCTGCAGATGTGGAGAGGGCTATAAAACAAAATACAAAGATGGTCATTCTTACACATGCATCGAATGTCATCGGCACATTAACGCCTGTTGAAGAGATAGGCGCCGTAACAAAAAAAAACGGGCTCCTTCTGCTTGTTGACGCCGCTCAGACCGCAGGCTCCATACCTATAGATGTGTCCCGCATGAACATAGACATGCTTGCCGCTCCGGGCCATAAGGGGCTTTTAGGGCCGCAGGGAAGCGGGATCTTATATGTAAGAGACGGCATAAATATAGAGTCTCTTATAGAGGGCGGAACCGGCACAGACAGCATTGAGGAGGAACAGCCTCTGCTTCTCCCGGAAGCCCTTGAAAGCGGAACGCTTAATACACCATCCATAGGCGGTCTTGCCGAAGGCGTAGGGTTTATAAATGAGACAGGCATTGAGAATATACGCAAAAAAGAAACAGAGCTCACAGATATGCTTATAAAAGGCCTTAAAAGGATTAGAGGGATAAGTGTCTTTGGGAGCGAAGACGCAAACTTAAGGGCAGGCCTCGTTACCCACTCAATAAGCGATATGGACCCGGCAGAGGCAGGCTATATGCTTGATAAAGATTACGGCATAATGGTACGGACGGGGCTCCACTGCTCTCCGGCGGCGCACAGGGTTTTAGGCACCTTTCCCCATGGGGCGGTAAGGGCAAGCGTCGGTTTTTTTAATACCCCTGAGGATATTGACGTATACCTTAAGGCTGTAAGCGAGATAATAAAAAAGATGGCATGATGGTCTTTTGAGGAGTCACACATATCCTTTTTTTCGTACTAAGGTTGATTATGAAGAAATAACAAGCTTTCAAATCCCGCGATAGCGGGATTTGGGTACTTCCCAAAAACAGATTTAGGTTTTTGGGTACTTTAGAATCCTTGCCTTTTTAAGGTCTTTGGTATATCTTTAATAAGATGTATGAGCCGCTCCTTAAAACCAGCAGTTTGACCAAGGTATTTAATTCTTTGACGGCTGTCGATAATATCTCATTTGATATATATCCGGGAGAGATACTTGGCCTTCTCGGACCCAATGGTGCAGGCAAGACCACAACGATACATATGCTGCTTGGACTTACCACCCCAACATCCGGCAGCATTCGGGTCTTTGGGCTTGATTTAAAAACACGCCGCAGAGAGATACTAAGTTGCGTAAACTTCTCTTCAACGTATGTTTCCATGCCTGCGTCGCTTACTGTAAATGAAAATCTAAAGGTTTTTGCAAGGCTTTACGGTATAACCGATGCTAAGAAGGTCATATCAGACCTGCTTGAAACCTTTGAGATAGCCGATATAAAAGACAAACTTGCAAGGCATCTTTCTACGGGACAACTTACCAGGCTAAATCTTGCAAAGTCCTTTATAAACAATCCAAGAATACTTTTTCTTGATGAGCCTACTGCAAGTCTCGACCCCGATATTGCCGACAAGACGAGGAGGCTGTTAAAACGTATAAAAGACAGGAACAATATCTCCGTTTTCTACACATCTCACAATATGAACGAAATGGAAAGCATGTCGGACAGGTTGATCTTCTTAAATAAAGGAAAGATCATTGCCGAAGGAAAGCCGGATGCGGTTATAAAGAGGCTTAAGGGGGATAGCCTTGAGGAGGTCTTTTTAAAAGTTGCACGTGGAGAAAAATGATTAGAGCAAACAGGATTATCGCCCTTTTTATTAGGCATATATACCTTTATAAGAGGAGCCTGCCAAGGCTTATGGAGATATTTTACTGGCCTTTTCTTGATCTTCTCCTGTGGGGTTTTATCACTATATATCTTACAAAATACAAAGAGAATCTGCCAAACTTTGTTGCATTCTTCATGGGCGCCCTTATACTGTGGGATATCCTCTTCAGGTCTCAGCAGGGTATAACCATATCCTTTCTTGAAGACCTGTGGGAGAGAAATATCCTTAATATATTTGTCAGCCCCTTACATCCGGCGGAATACTTGCTCTCTCTCATGCTGGTAAGCATTGTAAAACTCTTGTCAGCAGCGTCCATAATGGCGCTGCTTGCATGGTTTCTTTATTCATTCAATATTTTTCTTATAGGCGTTTCGCTGATTCCGTTTATACTCAACCTGGTCTTTATGGGTTGGTCGATAGGTGTTTTGACTACTGCTCTTATTCTGAGATTCGGTCAGGAAGCGGAGGTTCTGGCATGGGGAGTTGCCTTTCTTTTTCAGCCCGTTTCGGCGGTCTTTTATCCGGTATCCGTATTGCCGCCTTTTCTAAGGGATATCGCAGCGTATATACCTGCCTCTTATGTGTTTGAAGGTATGCGAGAGGTAATCAGCACGGGCGTTATTCCATTACATAAACTTTTAATCTCCTTTGGGCTTAACGCTGTCTATATAGCTTCTGCATTTATCTTTTTTCAGTGGAATCTGCGCAGTGTGCGGAAAAAAGGGCTTCTTGTCAAAGAAACATAGGGGTCAGGTCTACACTCTTGACAAAGGAGGCAGGGCATGATAAAAGGTGAAGAACACAAGAAACAGTTTTGGATGAATAAGGTCTAAAAGATTATGACTTTTGGTGTATTGAAGGAGTATAGAAAGACAAGGATGCCTCCGCTTTCAGGGCTCCTTA
>JALXFI010000037.1:868-3047 GCA_027069035.1 bacterium | reverse complement strand
TAACAATTTCATTTGAACAGTCTTAAGGGTCGGGTTGCAAAGCTTCGCAATAAGCAAAAGGGCATTCATCCTGACAGTGGATGAAGAAGCCTCAAGAAGATGTGAAAGTTTCTCCGTAATCCTGCCGCTTTTTTCATGCACGATCATGGAGAGGGCCTTTATAGAGGCCGTTCGCACATCCACATAAGTGTCCTGCATAAGATTTATTAAGGGGTCGATTGCCTTTTCTGAAGATAATCTTCCAAGGGCAAGGGCGGCGGATGCCCTTAAGTGGCCATTGTCATCCTTAAGGGATTCTATAAGGATATCCTCAGCATCTTTTGCATTTAATCTGCCTAAAAGGTGACAGATGAATGTTTTGACCTGTTTTCCACTTTTACTAAAATCTTCCATAAGTACGGGAACGGCAGACGCTCCCATAGAAACTATAACCTCCTCAACTTCCTCTTCCATTCTCTCATCCTTTAGTGTATTAAGCAGGTGAGGAATAAATGATACGTCCATCAAAAGGCCGAACAAGAAGACTGCCCCTTTTCTTATCTCAATCGTCGGAGAATCCAGTGCATTTATTGCCTTCTCAATTGCAGAATTGTCTATCATCTCTTTTAATTGCCGTCTTAGTTCATCCTTTACATCAGGATATTTTTCTGCGATACATTTTAGCGCAATGAGAGATGACTCCATGTTTATTCTTGAATGTTCTCTAAGCCCTTCCAGTACATATGGAACAGACGTGGCATCTCCAATGTGTTTTAACAGGTCGAGCGCCGCTTTTCTAAGGAGTCTGTTATCCATTATTTCATATATGTATGTTAACGGCACCGCACACTCCATGTTAGAAAGTGCTTCAAGGACAGAAAATTTGACATTTACGTCGTCTGTCTTGAGCAGCTTTATAAGAGGTTCTACAGCCTTCTTGCCTCCTATACTTCCCAATGCCTCAACAGCGGCCATCTTGACATTATCATCAGGGTCATTGGTAAACCATATAAGATCTGTGATCGACTTATCAGAGCCTATACCCCCGATGATATCGACAATAAACTTCCTTATGTCGCTGTCCTTGTCATTGAAATATTTTTTTAAATAACCTAACACCCTCTCTCCAAAACTTACAAGGGCTTCAACGGATGAGTTCCTCAAACCTGCATTATCTTCGGCTCTCAAGGCTTCTATAAGAAGAGGTATCAATTCATCTGCCTTATAAAGCTTCGGCATTATCTCCATTGTTGTTTTTCTTACACGCCAGCTTTTGTCTCCAATGGCTTTAATAAGGAGTGTTTTTGCATCTTCCAATGGAAGGGAAGGAAACTCCATTACGGCATCCCTTCTTGCCTCTTCGTCGGAGGAATTTAGTTTATCTTTTATGGTTTCTATGACAGTACTATTCATAATCTGTTTTATGCGCCCCCTGTCTTTTTTCAATAAATTCTTCAAGCACCTGCAATATATAGTCTTCTTCTTGATCCATAACCCATGGAAGCCTCTTTAAAAGGTACTCCCGTCCTTCTACTATCTCTTTGTCAAGCAACTGGAATATATTGTTGTTCCGAATCCCTTCTTCAATTATCTCCTCGTTATACAGTATTATATCGGAAACAATTATCCTTGCCAGCTTCTTTGCCGTTTTTTCATCTTCATCTTTAATACGTTCCGGTTCAGGTTCTTCTTGAGTTAACTCTACCCTTGTTGCCTGTTTTGAGGAAGGATCGTTTAAGGCCATGACGGAGAATTGTTCGGAGTTTTCTAAATCATGAGGGGAAGGCTCCAGATTCAAGTGATTGACTATCTTTGGTATGAGCATATCCCAGAGATGATGGATCTCTATATAATCATCGGCTCCGTAAAGGGATGTAGGCGCCCTTTTATAACGTGTTTTATCATAAATAGCGGCAAGGAGTATAACCTTTATGTTTTTAAGTGTATCGATGCTTTTAATGAAACTGCAAACCTCAAAACCTAAACACTTTGGCAGTGCCACATCTAAAAGCGCCATTTGAGGAGATTTTATCTCAAGTAGTTGGAGTGCTTCAAGACCGTCTTTAGCAGGTATGGCATCAAAGCCACTTTTCTCTAAAAGTTGAGAAAGTTTATCCAAAAGCCCGCCGTTACTGTGAGCTATCAGTATCTTGCTTTTTGTATCACTTGACCCGTTTAAGATATTTCTCTTTATAAGGTA
>JALXFI010000037.1:0-858 GCA_027069035.1 bacterium | reverse complement strand
GTATATACCATTACATCCGTCACATCGGTATTCCTTGCCATGTATTCCGATCTCTGAATTTTCAAAGGTATTTTCTCTCTTGCAATGAGGACAGTTAATAATCATTTTAAAGCTTGAACCTCCCGAGTTCATCCGTAAGCGACCTTATCTGTTCCGATAGCGTTGATACCGATGTTTCAATTGCCTTTACCTTTTCAAGGTGTTCTTCTGTTATCTTGGCTATCTTATCTATACTTTCAATAGCCTTTTTACTCTCCTCCTTTTGATTGTCAGATGCCTCTTTGATCCTTTTTATCCTCTCATTTATATGAAACGTCGATTCCGATACCTGTTTGCTGCCTTTTGATTGCTCAAGAGTGGCCTTTTTTACATAAGATGTCAGGTCTTTCATAACATTTATCTGTTTCGATATGTTTTCTGCCCCAATACTCTGTTCCTGAGTAGCATTTGCAATCCTGTCAACCATATCCTTTACGCCCTCTATCGCCTGGGTTACATAACCTGTCCCCCTTGACTGTTCCTCCGTTGCCTTTACTATGCCCTGCATAGTTGTTGCAGATTTTTTTGAGCTTTCAAGGATTGCCTCAAGGGTCTTTCCCGCCTTGACGGCAAGGCTTACACTGTTTTTTATACTCTCATCGCCTATCTGCATGTTCTCCGTCGCTTTTTGGCTTTCCAACTGGACGGCCTTTATTAATTCGGCGATATCTTTTGTTGAAGTGGCTGTCTGTTCCGAGAGTTTTTTTATCTCAGAGGCCACTACCCCGAAACTCTTGCCATGCTCACCTGCCTGTGCCGATATTATTGAAGCGTTCAGAGCAAGAAGATTTGTCTGGCCTGATATCTGATCTATAATGT
>JALXFI010000036.1 GCA_027069035.1 bacterium | reverse complement strand
AGCTTCCATATTTTGAAAGTTCATACGTCACCCTATCTTTATCACCAACAAGGATGACGGGTATCCGCCTTTCTTTTGCAGCCAGCACCGCCCCTTCGACAATTACTTGAGGCGCAAAGTCCCCACCCATGGCATCAACAGCCACCTTCATTCGGATACACCCCTTGCAGGTTTTAGTCTCGGCGGTTGTTTAATGTACATATGGTTAAAGAAAAAATAATTTAAGGAAGTCAATCTGCATTTCGCATCAAACATCATGTTTCTTGTATCCTGCATTCAGACCCCTTATCTATTCTTCTATCTTTATAACCGATCTTCCTTTATACGTACCGCAATTGGTACAGGCATGGTGTGGCAATTTTGGTTCACCGCACTGAGAACAAAAGGTTAAAGAGGGGTTTGACAAACCGTCATGGCTCCGTCTCTTGTTTCTTCTTGTCTTCGAGTGTCTCTTTTTTGGATTTGGCATCGATATCCTCCTATATATTTGTCTTTCAACTTGCACCTCATAACCCGCAACTCATATTTCAGTGTTCTGTGATTCAAAGTTTTTCTAAAATTACTAAAATTAGGATTCAAGGATTCGAGGGTTCAAGTGAAGATACTGCAATCCCCAACTCCTTTACCTACCACATCGTCTCTTTCAGCCCGCAATTCGCAACATCCCGTATTTCAGAAACTTCAGCCTTCTTCAGTGTCTTCAGTGTTTTCTGTGGTTAAAGATTTTTGAAAAACAGGATTCAAGAGCCCAAGTAAATATGCCTCAATCCCCAACTCCTTTACCCGCCACATCGTCTCTTTCACCCTGTAATTGCAACATCCTATGTAATGCATCGTGTATCCCGCACCTTGTCTTTAAAGTTTCAGCTCCTTAAGTTTGGCAAATCTTGGATCGACAATATCATCTCTATTACAGGCACACTCATCTATATTAAGATCTGCGCCACACTTAGAGCATAATCCCCTGCATCCCCCGCTACACAACGGTTTTATAGGCAATTCAAGATACAACTGCTCTGACAGGATGTCTTGAGTATCTATTGTCTCGTCTTTTAAAAAACCTATTTCAAGTTCATCCGTTTCCAATTCAAGGTCTTCCTGTACAGGCATACGCGCCTTTTTACTAAGCACATATTCCATGTCACATTGAAAACCATAATTAAACCGCTTAGCACAAAGAGAGCACAAAAGGCTCAGCCTCGTTTTGATACTGCCCTTTACATAGACGGCATCCGCTTCCTGTTTTAACAAGAGAGTAAAATCAACAGGGGCGATAATATTTACGTCTCTGCCGTCTTTTTTAAAGAGATCGTTTACGGAATCGGTTTCTTCCTCAAAATGAAGAGACAACCCGTCATGGGGAATATCCGTCACACTTATCTTCATTCACCCATATCTCCCTGCTTAAAAGGCTATTAATATATAAAACAAATCTCGCTTCTGTCAAGGATTAAAGACTTCCCCAATCCCGCAGTAGCGGGATTTGAGAATAAACCTTTTGTCTATTTTTATTTAGACTAACACAAAAGACCCCGACAGTTCAACATAACCTAAAAACCCAAATTCCGCGATAGCGGGATTTGAAATTGGCAATACATCTTTAACTGCTGTGTTCTCGGCGATTTTCTTTCTCACCGTACCGGTTATGTACGCCTCAAAAGAAAAATCGCCTGCGGTTTTGCATTTAAAGCGTCTTGCCAATTTGCCCAAAAACCTATCTCTATTTTTGGGCAAAATCTTAATGGAATTATTAAAGGCTTTTTAAAGAGATTAACTTTCGTATCTTTTTTAAAATCGGCTTTTCTTGACATTATGCAATAAATAAGCTAATTTAAAAACCCTTAGGAGTAATTGTATGTTCAATAAACTACTGGTAGCCAACAGAGGAGAGATTGCAAGCAGGATAATCAGGGCATGCAAGGAACTGGGTATTGCAACCGTTGCCGTCTACTCTGAAGCAGATACAACATCGCTCTATGTAAAAAAAGCCGATGAATCTTATCTAATAGGACCAGGGCCTGTTGAGGGATATTTAAATGTTCACCGGATAATTGACCTTGCCCTAAAGGTGGGTGTGGATGCTATCCATCCGGGCTACGGCTTTCTCTCTGAAAACCCTAAACTTCCCGAACTGTGTGAACAAAAGGGGATAACCTTTGTCGGTCCAAAAAGTGATGCCATGAGGTTAATGGGCAACAAGGTAAAAGCACGAAACATTATGAAAGAAGCCGGACTGCCTGTGCTTCCGGGCAGTGACGAAGGGATAAATGATGTAGATACGGCGCTTCAAACAGCAAATGATATAGGTTATCCTGTTATGATAAAGGCATCCTGCGGTGGGGGAGGCAGAGGGCTCAGGATAGCAAAAAATGAAAAAGAACTTATAAACGGCTTTGAAACTGCCAGATCAGAATCAAAGATCGCCTTTGGAAACTCCGAGGTGTTTATAGAAAAATATATCAGATCACCTCACCATATCGAGTTTCAGATACTTGCCGATATGTACGGCAACATCATCCACCTCGGCGAAAGGGACTGTTCTATCCAGAGAAGGCACCAGAAAATAGTTGAAATAGCTCCGTCGCTCATACTAAATGATGAGGAGCGAAAACTTATTGGCGAACTCTCTGTAAAAGGAGCACGGGCGGTCAACTATACAAATGCCGGCACAATGGAGTTTCTAATCGATGAAAAAAAGAACTTTTACTTCCTTGAAATGAACACAAGGATACAGGTGGAACACCCTGTTACCGAAGAAGTGACAGGCATAGACCTTGTAAGAAAACAGATCGAGATAGCTTCCGGAAAGGAACTCAATATAATTCAGGATGATATAGCGCTCAGGGGTTATGCTATCGAGTGCAGGATTAATGCCGAAGACCCTAAAAACAATTTTCTTCCAAATGCCGGCAGGGTTACAGCATATTATTCCCCTGGCGGAATAGGCGTTAGGATCGACGGAGCTATTTATAAAGATTATGTTATTCCCTCTTATTACGACTCCCTTGTTGCAAAGCTCATTGTAAGAGGTATGACATGGAAGGAAACGGTGAGCAGGATTGAGCGCTCTCTTGGCGAGTTCGATATAAGGGGGGTAAAAACAACCATACCATTCCTCCATAAAATAATAAGGGATGAGGATTTTATAAATGGAAATTTCGACACCCGCTTTATAGAAAAAAAACCATATCTGCTTGAATACAGTGAGTATAAAGACCCTCAGGATGTCGTTGCGGCTATATCTGCTGTTATAGCCGCTCATCACGGATTTTAGACGTAAATTAAACACCGTTTTATCAGACGAAGCACTGCCCAAAGAAATATTATATTACGGCAAAGAAAAAAGGAAGCGCTTATGACAAAAAATAACAACACAAACGAAACAACCAAACTTAAAAAAATACATATAACAGATACGGTCTTAAGGGATGCGCACCAGTCTCTGCTTGCAACCAGAATGCGCACGGATGACATGCTCGATATAGCCGAGCATTTGGACAGTGTCGGTTACTGGTCTCTGGAAGTTTGGGGAGGGGCAACCTTTGACACCTGTCTAAGATACCTTAAAGAAGACCCATGGGAAAGACTCAGGAAACTCAAAGAGGTCATAAAAAAGACAAGGCTTCAGATGCTTTTAAGGGGACAGAATATCATTGGATACAGGCACTATCCTGACGATGTGCTCAAAAAGTTTATAGAACGCTCAGTTAAGAATGGAATTGACGTATTCAGGATATTTGACGCACTTAACGATATGAGGAACCTTGAGGTATCGATTAAAACGGTTAAGGAATTCGGCGCAATAGCCGAAGGCGCTATATGTTATACAATGAGCCCGTTCCACAGCAACGACATCTTTGTAAAGAGGGCGCTCCGTCTCAAAGAGCTTGGCGTGGATGTAATCTGCATCAAGGACATGGCAGGGCTCTTGTCCCCATATACCACTTACGACCTTACAACCAAGATAAAGGAAAAGGTGGACCTACCGCTCCACATCCACTCACATGACAGCAGCGGAATGGCTTTGATGAGTTACCTCAAGGCAATAGAAGGAGGCGCTGATATAATTGACACCGCTGTATCCTCAATGGCTTCAGGCACATCGCAGCCGCCTACCGAAAGCCTCGTTGCGGCACTTAAAGATACACCCTACGACACAAATATAGAGCTTAATTCTTTATCAAATGTATCCGACTATTTCAGAGATATACGTAAAAAGTATAAACGGTTTGAGAGTGAGCATACCGGTATAAACACCAAGATACTTATACACCAGGTACCGGGCGGAATGATATCAAATCTTTCGACACAACTGAAAGATCAAAATGCGCTTGACAGGATGGAAGAGGTTTTGGACGAGGTTCCAAAGGTAAGAGAAGACCTTGGCTTTCCGCCTCTTGTAACACCCACAAGCCAGGTGGTGGGCACACAGGCGACGCTCAATGTCCTTACCGGCGAGAGGTACAAGATCATTCCCAGTGAGATAAGAAACTATCTTAAAGGACTTTACGGAAAACCTCCGGGCAAGATAAACGAAGAGATACGGAAAAAGGCCATAGGCGATGAGACGCCGGTAACCTGCAGGCCTGCCGATCTTTTGGAGCCTGAACTTGACAGGCTTGCAAGAGAGCTCGGCGGCAAGGCAGGCAACATAGAAGATGTCTTAAGTTACGCCCTTTTCCCCAATATCGCTCTTGAATTTTTTGAAGAAAGATCTCATGGTAAACTTAAACCGGAACCCTTGGAAGAACCGCTTGAAGAGACAAAACCGGCGCTGCTCCCCCTCCTTGCCCCAAGTGAGTTCAATGTTACGGTACACGGCGAAACGTATCATGTAAAGGTTTCGGGTTCAGGCCACAAGGCGGATGGAAAGAGGCCGTTCTTTCTAAAGATAGACGGAAGGCTTGAAGAGGTAATGATAGAGTCCCTGACAGAGATAGTGCCGACCGTTGCAGGCCACATAGAGGAGAAACCAAGCACACAATCTACAAAACCTAAGGCACAGAAGGAAGGCGACGTCACGACGCCGATGCCCGGAAGAATAACGAGCATCAGGGTCTCGGTTGGCGACAAGGTAACAGAGGGCGATACCGTTCTTACCGTTGAGGCGATGAAGATGGAAAACGAGGTGCATACCCCGATTGACGGGGTGGTAAAAAACATATACGTCAAAGTCGGCGACTCCGTAAACCCTGATGAGACCCTTCTTGAGATAGAAAAAGAGTAGATTTCTAAAATGTATTTTTGCTGAATCAACTCAATAGTTATAAAAATATCTTAAAAATGGAATCCGGCATCATATTTTTTATCTGACCTAATGCATTTTTATACAATCCTTTCAATAGTCTTTCCTGTTTTCAGCACCATAGCCATAGGTTACGGCTTTGCAAAGATAAAGAGTATAGACCTCAACTCCATTATAGAAGTCCTTCTCTTTATAACCATACCTGCGCTTGTAGTATCATCGCTTTTAAAAAAACATCTTATCCTTCATGAGGTGGCGGTTGTCTTCTTCTCGGCGGCCTCCGTCGTCTGCGGGATCGGGCTTATCTCCCTTATATACTTAAAGGTTGCAAAGAAGACAGAACTTAGAGGCTTCTATCTCCCCACCATGTTTATGAACTCGGGCAATATGGCGTTTCCACTGTCTCTCCTGGCCTTTGGCAATGACGGGCTTGCCGTGGCGATTATATACTATGTGTCAATAAGCCTTCTCGTTTATACGCTCGGCATATATATAGCTAAAGGCAGAGACGGTTTTAAAGAGATATTCAGGCTGCCGCTCATATACGCAACTGCGCTCGGTATACTTCTAAACATTTCAGGCACACCCCTTCCAAAACCTATTACTGTTACCCTTGAAATGATAGGAAATGCAACCATACCTCTTATGATCATAAGTCTCGGTTACAGGCTTGCATCGATACACATAAATTCTTTTAAAACAGCGGCAATAGGAGGGTTTATAAGAATATTCGGCGGTTTTGTCATTTCTTCCACAATAGTATACCTTTTAAACATACAGGGCATAACGGGTAAGATAGTTATACTTTCATCATCTATGCCTTCTGCGGTCATAAACTTTATCCTCTCACAGAGGTATAACCTTGACGCACAGCTTGTCGCATCTGTCGTACTCTTCAGCACGGTTTTGAGCGTATTCACCACCCCGTTTATACTTGCCCTTATACTAAATTAGTTTTTATCAGGTTGATTATCGTCTTTTTATATCATACAATACCTGATATCACTCTGTATATTAGCCACAACAAAAAGGAGTAAAAATCATGGAACGGCAATCTATTGCAGCTTATCAATTTTACCCGGGAGATGTCTCTCGGCTTAGAGGTGCCATAAAGGCTTTTTTAAGGGAAGAAAAGAGAGAAGAGGCTCTGGGCATTATGGTCCCTCATGCCGGATACGTTTACTCGGGCAAGGTCGCAGGCATGGTATATTCAAGGGTCAAGATACCTGAAGATATAATCCTCTTAGGCCCGAATCATACAGGTTACGGCGAGAGGGTGTCGGTATATTCCGGCAAGACATGGAAGATGCCGTTTGGAGATGTTGAGGTAAACAATGAGATTGCAGAACTTATAACAGATACAATACCCTTTGCAAAGAGGGATGAAGGAGCGCACTTAAGGGAACATTCCCTTGAGGTGCAAATCCCTTTTCTACAGTATCTTAAACCTTCTATAAAGATAGCGCCTATAACACTCATGTATTCCGACTTAGATACCTGCCTTGAAACAGGCAGGCTCCTTGCAGAGGTGATAACAGCCTACTCCAAAAAAGTGCTGATTGTAATAAGCTCGGACATGAACCATTATGAAAGCCATGAAATAACAAAATCAAAAGACAAATATGCAATAGATGAGATCATAAAACTCAATCCGGAGGGACTCTGGAAGGCCGTAAGAGAAAATGACATAAGTATGTGCGGCATTGTGCCTGCGCTTGTCGGAATAAAGGCATGTTTAAAACTTGGCGCCGGCAGGGCTCAACTTATAGATTATATGACTTCAGGTGATACAAGCGGTGATTACAGCCATGTGGTCGGATATGCCGGCATAGTCATAAATTAGTGTCCGCCCGATAACTTATATGGGCAGGCGCTTTAAGTTTATTAAGGAGGCGCTATGGAAGTAAGAACGAGATTCGCCCCCAGTCCAACAGGGTATCTGCATATCGGGGGGGTTAGAACCGCCCTTTTCAACTGGCTCTTTGCCAGACACAACAAGGGTAAGTTTATCTTAAGAATAGAGGATACCGATACCGGAAGGTCTACCGAAGAGGCCGTGAATGTAATACTTGACGGCATGAAATGGTTAGACCTTGAGTGGGATGAGGGGCCGTTCTTTCAAAGCAAAAGGCTCGATATATACAAAGAACATGTAGAAAAGCTGCTAAGTAATGGGATGGCTTACAGGTGTTACTGCAGCGCAGAGGAGCTAAAGAGACGAAAAGAAGAGGCATTTAAAAAAGGCCTTAAGCCTAAATATGACGGGAAATGCAGAGATAGACACGATAAGCCGGAGGGAGTTTCCTGTGTCGTACGTTTCAAGTCCCCTACAAGCGGCACAACCGTAATACGGGACATGATAAGGGGAAATGTATATTTTGACAATTCGGAACTCGACGACCTTATCATCATGAGAAGCGACGGTATGCCTACATACAACCTTTGCGTTGTAGTCGATGATTTTACCATGGGCATAACCCATGTAATACGCGGTGATGACCACCTTAACAACACGCCGAGGCAGGTGCTTTTATACAATGCATTTGGCAACAAGCCCCCGCAATTTGCGCATGTATCGATGATACTCGGAGATGATAAGGCACGCTTAAGTAAACGCCACGGGGCGACATCCGTAACTGCCTACAGGGATATGGGTTATCTTCCGGAGGCGCTTATAAATTACCTTGCAAGGCTCGGCTGGTCACACGGTGATCAGGAGATATTCTCAATGAAAGAGCTTGTCGAACACTTTTCTCTTGAGAACGTCGGCAAGTCATCCGCCGTATTCAATCCGGAAAAACTTATATGGCTAAACACCCATTATATTAAAGAAAAAGACAATGAAGAACTGGCAGGGCTTCTACTGCCATTTATAGAAAAAATGGGCTATAAAGCTGAAGGGGATAAAAGACTGCCCCTTATAGTGGGAACCCTTAAAGAGAGGGTAAAGACACTTGAAGAAATGGCTTCCTCAGCAGAGTTTTACTTTAAGGACGACTTTGAATATGACGGCAAGGCCGAAAGAAAATTTTTAAAAGCCGAGAACAGAGAACTGCTTATATCCATAAAAAACGGACTATCCTTCCTTGAACCTTTTGATCACAATGGTGTTGAAGGGGTTTTTGTAAAGGTAATGGAAGAGACCGAAAAAAAACTCGGCAAGATTGCCCAACCTGTGCGTGTTGCCCTTACAGGCGGAACGGTAAGCCCGGGGATATTTGAAACGATCGAGGCTATGGGAAAGGAAAAAACCCTGATGAGACTGGAACGGGCTATTGAGAAAATAAAGGAATCAGTGGCAGTTCAGGATGTGTGATACAGGACAACTACTGAAACCCAAAAACAGAGATAGGTTTTTGGGTAAATTGGCAAGACGCTTTAAATGCAAAGCCGCAGGCGATTTTTCTTTTGAGGCGTACAGAATCGACACAAATGTTAAAAACGTGTGTCCTAAAAAAAACATATTAGCCACGAATCTTCATGAATTGACACGAATGTAAAAAAACTTTTGTATTTAAAGGTCTTATTCGTGCAGATTCGTGTTTATTCGTGGCAAAAAGGATTTTAAAGGTTTTATTCATGGCTAAAATTTAGCCCTTCTCTTTCCCTGCAACTCGCAAACTCACCCGAACTCGATTCTGTCTTCATTTTCATGTATCAGAGCCACCATAAGCGTTAAGTGTTCCCTTAATGTCCTTGTGATAAGAAAATTATCACGAACGAATTCTCTGGCTTTTTTCCCCATGTCGATTATCTTTTCAGGGTGATGAAGCAGGTATCTTATTCGAAGCGCTGCGCCTTCCGGTGTGCTTACAAGAAATCCCGTATGATGGTTTATAACCTGAAGGCGAATGCCTCCGGTATTGCCGCCTATAACAGGTTTTCCCTTCCACATTGCCTCTGTTACTACAAGCCCGAAACCCTCTTTTGTTGATTTCTGAAGCACTATGTCGGCCGCTCTCTGGAGGGCGTTTATTGTTCTGTGCGCATCAGGCGGCAACAAAAGGACATGTATGTCACGGTCATTTGCAGCCGCTTCGACAACTTCGTTGTATGTTATCTCACCCTCAGGGTCATCGCTTGCACCGCCTCCGGCAAGGACAAGTTGAAGAGACGGTGTCTTTGTTTTTGCAAGTTTGTAAGCAGATATAACGCCAACAGGGTCCTTAAAACGGTCATATCTTGATACTTGAAGAAGGGTAGGCCTTTTTGGATCTATGCCGAACCTTTCGTAGACCTTTTTGATTTCATCTTCCGGTATCTCCATATTCTTTTCACTTAAAGGATCGATGCTTGGCGGTATGATATACTGAGGATGAGGCAGTTTGCGGGCGAATCCAGCGGTGGAGAATATGCTTGCATCATAGCCTTCAATAAAACTCTTAAGATACCTCCATACCTGCCTGTAAGGGTGGCTTATGTCGATGTGGCAGCGCCATATCCACTTGCCTTTCCTGTCTTTACAGAGATTCATAAGCGGCGCCGGCTGTGGGTCATGTATGAATACCATATCGGCATCTTCAAGGACAGGACGGAGTTTCTCAGCGGTCTTTGAGTTTGTTTCTTCGTACTCTTTTAACAGGCTCTCGGGCATATCGACCCGAGCGCCCTGAAGCGCATTATGAAAGCGTTTTGTGCACTGATAAAAATCCTGTTTTCCGGTAATCACTTCCCATGAAGAATCTATTCCAAGTTCTCTCTGAAGAGGAATGAGTTTTGTCAGTATCTCTGCCACGCCGCCGCCTATGCGTGTAGAATTCACATGAACAACCTTCATGCCCTTGAGATGGTTCGAAAGCTGACGTAATTGGTCAATTACATCTTTGCCTGTTATCTTCTCATAAGACTTAAGCAGTTCCGTCATCTTTTGTTCCCTTTAAAATATCTTGAAAATATTAAAGCAAGCTGTTGTCGCAGTTCAGTGAGGGTTATAAAATAAGGGTCTACAGCGCATAATTCTTTGCATAGTATTTTGTATTTGTCGCCGAAGCCGGAAAGCCATGCGCAAAAGTCATTTAAATTGTTGGGTGTCCTTCGTCTGGCATCGATAAAATGGTAAAAAACACTTCCAACAGAGAGGTTAGGAAGTATTATGGAAAGTTCACGGGGGTCTTTCAGCTCATGAGAAATATCGAATACCACTATCTGAGACCTTATGAAGTAAAACTGCTGATCGATTTTTGACCACGGTATCAAATGGAGTTCATCAAGCCTGTCTTCTATGATTTCAAGAAGCTCCTGTCTTAAAGATTCAGTGTCTTTGAAGTCCGTTGGGTCTATGACGCTTAACCGTTCGGCAAGTACAAAATCATGGAGGCCGTGCCTTGCCCATGCTGCAAAATCATTGTTATACTCCGGATCGTCAAAACGAGGACGAAGAAGCCCGCCCCAGAAGTGGTAGTATATGCTTCCGGGGTCTATTGTCTGGATGCTTGTATGCAGTTCTCTCAGGTTCTGGGCTTTGTTTCCCGTAGCGATAGCGACAAGGGCGCAGTCCTTAATGGAAAAAGGTTTGTTTGTATTGTTATGTGACATCTTTGGTATTGTCCCTTATTTGTAATATTGATTTAAAGTTCTTTGACCTCGTTTATAATGCCTTCAACCATGTCCTTTACACCTCCAAAAAGCATCATCGTCTTTGGATTACAGAACGATTCATTGTTGATGCCGGCAAAACCCGGGCTCCTTTTTATTATGCCGCATAAAAGATCACACTCCTATCGGCGGAGTTTTACTTATCGATACTGCCGTTAAAATATATCCTGAAAAACAGAGAATACTTGATAAATAAAGAAATTGCAGTATCGTTGTGTCTTTAAAGTATGTCTAAAAGGTGTGTTTATGTCAAGTTCTTAATTTATTTGACGATATATAATGTACATGCTAAAAGTAGAGACCGTCTATTTCAAAATGTCATTGTAAAGCGCAAAATGTACTTAAAGCAGAAGATTAAACCTAACAAGGATGACTCCGGCATTACGCTGATTGAACTGGTTCTTGCAATTCTCATAGCGGCGACACTTGTAAGTATTGCCATACCGATATATACAAAATACAAAGACGATAGGAAGGTTAACAACGCCGTATCGGATATACACCAACTGGAATTATACTTGGCTGTTTTTGAAGCGGACAACGGCCGCTTCCCTGATACCCTTGACGAGCTGGGAAGAGGAAGCTTTACAGACCCGTGGGGTAATCCCTACCAGTACCTGCCTGTTGAGGGGACGCCTGTGGGGAAATTACGCAAAGACAGGATTATGACCTGTACAGCAAGGGAAAAGACGGGAAGAGTCAGACGGCTTTTACAGCGCCGGTAAGTTTTGATGATATAGTGCGGGCAAATGACGGCAAATTTATCGGTTTAGTTGAAGATTTTTGATATGTGATGTTATGAGATTTAATAGGACATTCCTTCACAGTAAAGTGGCGCGCCGTATCTTTACGCTCTTTATCCTGTGCGCCTTTATCCCGATTACGGCGCTTTCGATTGTATCCTTTGTTCAGGTAACAAAACAGCTTAATGAACAGAGCAAGAAAAAACTGCATCAGGCAAGCAAGGCCATAGGCATGGCAATCTTTGAGAGGCTTATCTTTATTGAGTCCGAGTTAAGATTGACCGGTTCCAACCTTAATTTAAGATCGGTTATCGATGGTAAAATATCACTATACAACTCCAATGAACATCTTAAAAAACTCTTCTCAGGGCTTTCTCTTGTGACGGACACAGGCGGATATGTCAACATCTTCGGCAAGATCAATTATACTTTGCCACTAACTGTTGAGGAGAAAAAGCATATAGCATCCGGCAAAACCCTCTTGTTAAGCAAGATTCTTCAAAAAGGCGGCACCCGCCTGTTTATGATCAGAGCGCTTAATCAGGGGCATTCGTACAATAATATGCTTATTGGGGAGATCAACACCTCTTATTTATGGGATATAGTGGGGGGAACAAATGGGGATGGAGACGGCAGAAGCATATTGCCGACCTCAACAGAGCTTTGCATCCTGACTAATAAAAACGATATCCTTTTTTGCTCTTTTAAGGACATTTCATCGTTTCCCGACGGGGCTGTTGCTAATGCCCGTATGTCCTCAGGGCAATTTGAATGGCGGTACGGAGACAAGGATTACATGGCAGGTTACTGGACTATATTTCTTAAACCTTCCTTTTTCCATCCAATGTGGACTGTGGTGCTTAGTGAATCAAAAGAGGATGTTCTTGCACCCATGAACAATTTCAGTAAGACATTCCCTCTTATCATCCTCCTGTCCATCTGGGTAATAGCATATTTAAGCACCAGCCAGATCAGGAGAAGCCTTGTGCCACTTGAAAAACTTAAAGAGGGAACCAAACGAATCGGAATAAGAGATTTTAAGAGCAAGGTTTTGATTAAAAGCGGAGACGAATTTGAAGAACTTGCGGATTCTTTCAATATAATGGCAGACCGGTTGGGCAGGCAGTTCCGGGCAATGTCCACAATGAATAAGATAGACAGGACGATCCTTTCTCAATTAAACACGAAGATAATCATCGATACCGTGCTCAAACATACTCAGGATATCTCCCATTGCAGCGTTATAGGTATAACCATACCGGATAATAAAAACACGGGAAGCGCAAAAACATATATAAGAGATGGCCGGTCGGGTGAAGAAAAGGTCTTTGACGCTGGAAGTATAACGGCAGGTGATATGGAAAGGTTTCGTGAAAATCCTGAAATGATTCAAACAGATTTAAATGATGACCCTCCGCACTATATTACACCGATCCTTGCCGCCATTCCGGATATAAGATCGTTTCTTATTCTGCCTATCTTTTTAAAAGAAAGACTTTCAGGGATTATTACCATGGGTTATATCGATCGACAAACACAGGATGAGGATGATTTTATCTATGCCCGTCAACTGGCAGACCAGGTTGCAGTTGCCTTATCGAATGCAGGTATGATAGAGGAACTAAAGGATATCAACTGGGGAATTTTAAAAACACTCTCTCGCATGATAGATGCCAAATCCCCATGGACTGCCGGTCACTCTGAACGAGTAACGGCGCTTGCCCTGGAGATTGGTAAGACTCTGTGCCTTACAGAGAAAGAACTGGACTGTCTCCGCCGCGCTGGATTGCTCCACGATATCGGGAAGATAGGCATCCTCGATTCATTATTGGATAAAGCAGGTAAATTAAGCGATAAAGAGTTCGATGTTATAAAAAAACATTCTGTTACGGGCGCCGACATACTGGAACCGATATCACAATTTTCCGAACTGATTAGTCCTATAAGGCATCATCATGAAAGATTTGACGGCAAAGGTTATCCTGATGGGCTAAAACGGTATGAGATTCCCCTGTTTGCAAGGATACTTGCAATTGCCGATACATTTGATGCCATGACCTCTGACAGACCTTACAGAAGGGCGCTTGAAAAAGAATATGCAATAGCCGAGATTAAAAAATTTGCAGGCACACAATTCGATCCAACCATAGTGGAAGCCTTCACGCAAGGGGTCAGGTCTACACTCTTGACAAAAAAGTGGATCGTGGGACACAAGTTTATGCGGGAAAGGCCAGAGGTTGCGGGTTGAAAACATGATGCTCAAAAACAGAGATAGGTTTTTGGGCTACATAAACTGAAAGAAGGTGTTATACACATGAAAGCTAAAATAATATTTTTGGTCTTTATACTCTTGTTTGTTTTCTCCGGGTGCAAACTCTGGCGAGATACATCCTTGCCGGATAAACTCATAGGGGTGTGGAAAACCTCTGAACCCAGATACTCCGAACGATTCTTTGAGTTAAGAAAAGGGATTATTGTATTCGGAACAGGCGGGGACAGTATATCCACATATCCAATCACAGATGTTAATAAAGTGGTTGAAAAGGGCAAGACCTTATTTACGATATATTACGCAAACAAAGCAGGACAGGAATATCAGTTATCGTTTTATTATGAAGAGGCAAACGGCGGTTTGATAAGGTTTAAGAATCAGAAACAGATTGTATGGAAAAAAGAAGAGTTTTCGGATTCTCCATCTTAAGGAGCCACATCTTAACCTCTTTTCCACCGCCGCTGTAGCCCCCCAATCTGCCGGAAGTTTTTATAACCCTGTGGCATGGAATGATTATGGGTATAGGATTCCTTCCACATGATTGCCCCACTGCCCTTGCAACCCTGGGGTTTCCGATAAACTCCGCCACCCACCTGTAGCTCCTTGTTTCTCCATAAGGAATCTTTGAAAGCGCCGTCCATACATCCTTATCAAAATAAGTCCCTTCAGGAGATACGGGTATATCGCCAAATCCTGTTTTGTGTCCTGAGAAATAACTTATAAGTCTTTCTCTAAGGGTTTTGAAGAAAGTGTTGTCTTCTTTGACGACTCTATTGTATCTCAGCTTTATAGAGGCTGTAAATTCATCTTCGCAGGTTAAGAGACGCAGATCAGAGATGCCTTTAGTATTACAAGCAGCAAAGACAGCGCCAAAGGGCGAATCGATGGAGGTGTAGTAAATGGTTGCCATAAATCTTACAGAGTCTTAAAAAGATGAAGATACTGAACCGTTTTTATAATATTTTCTCTCAAGTATATCATTAAACAATCCTTGAAAGATATTTTAAATATACTAAGGATATATCAAACGACTTTTTATATGCCCAAATCTCAAAGTCTCATTTGTTGCTATATTTGCTCAGACTTTTTAAATAAAACTCCCGGTCATCATTATCAAAAAAGACATTGTCTCTATTATTTCCTCTCTGAGTTATTATGATGAGGGTTATATGATGAGGGTAGTCTATCCCATATACTCTTGCTACCCAAAAACCTATCTCTGTTTTTGGGTGCTATTTTATTCTCAGCATGAAATTACTCTATTCAATAATCAGTAGCCTATCAAGTAAATACGGGAAGTGTCCCCTCTCTCTGGTATTTTTTTTACCTCATTGCCAGGACATCGTGCATATCATAAAGGCCGTTTTTCTGTTTGACAAGCCAGAGCGCCGCCTTTACAGCGCCCCTTGCAAAGGTATCCCTGCTGTGCGCCCGGTGGGTTATCTCAATCCTTTCTCCAAGGCCTCCGAACATAACCGTATGATCTCCGACTATGTCCCCGGCACGTATTGTCTGTATCCCTATTTCATGCCTGTCCCTCTCCCCTGTAATGCCTTTTCTTTCATACACGGCAACCTTCTCCAGATCCCTCTCCATAGCAGAGGCTATCACTTCAGCGATCCTCATGGCGGTTCCGCTTGGTGCATCCTTTTTAAGGTGGTGATGGGCTTCGATTATCTCTATGTCATAATCGTCTCCAAGGGTTTTTGCTATTTTGGGAAGTATCTTAAGAAGGAGATTTACACCCACACTCATGTTGGGGGCAAGAAGACACCTTGTCTTATGGGCAAGCTCCTTTATCTGGCTCCTTTGTGCCGTTGAGAAACCTGTAGTACCTATAACAATGGCTTTTTTATGTGCCGCAGCGGTTTCAAGATTTTTTATGCTTGTATCAGGTGTCGTAAAATCTATGACAACATCACCGCTGTCCATCACATCTTCGATGCCGGAGGCAAGTGTTATATCTTTACCTGCAAGACCCAGTTCGGATATGTTTTTTCCGACAAATGGGTGCCCCTGACGCTCCACAGCGCCGGCAAGGGCAATGCCCTGAGTGTCATTGATGATCCCTATTATCCTCTTTCCCATCCTTCCTGCAGCGCCTGTAACAACAGCTTTAACCATCTTTTTTCTCCTTTACAAAAATAAAGATTAAATCAAACCATATTTCTTCAATGTTTCAGCAAGGCTCTCCCTGTTCTTCTTATCCATCGGTGCCAGAGGAAGCCTCAACTCCTCACGAACCTTTCCCATCAGTGCAAGGGCGGTTTTAGCAGGTATGGGATTTGTTTCAAGAAACATTGCCCTGTGAAGCGGCATAAGTTCGTAATGTATCCTCCTTGCATCTTCAATCCCGCCGCTTTCAAACGTATCGATAAGTGATGCCATGCCCTTAGGATATACATTTGAGGTTACGGAGATCACCCCGCTGCCTCCGATAGATAAAACAGGAAACGTGGTAAAATCATCCCCTGAGAGCACGGAAAAATCTTTTGGGCAAAGCTCGATTATTGTGCTTACATGGTTAAGGTTTCCTGTGGCATCTTTAATCCCTTTTATATTCTTTAACTCGGCAAGGCGCGCAGTGGTCTCAGGCAGCATATTAAGACCGGTTCTGCCCGGAACATTGTAAAGCAAAAGCGGTATGTCAACATTTTCCGATACAGCCTTATAGTGGCGGTAAAGCCCTTCCTGTGTTGGCTTATTGTAGTAAGGGGTTATTAAAAGCGCTCCGTCTGCCCCGGCATCTTCGGCATGTCTTGTAAGCATTATGGTCTCTTTAGTGGAGTTTGAACCTGTGCCTGCGATAACCGGCACCCTTTTATTTACCGTTTCAACACACAGCTCTACAACCCTGTTGTGTTCTTTATAGGCAAGGGTTGCCGATTCTCCCGTAGTACCGCACGGTATTATGGCATCCGTTCCGTTTTTTATCTGAAATTCAATAAGTTCCTTAAATGCCTTCTCATCGAACCTGCCATCTTTAAACGGGGTGACTATGGCTACCATTGCCCCTTTAAACATAAGATACCTCCTTAATCGATAAAACAAAAATATGATGTTAAATATCCATAATACCATCAAACACCTTAACGGCGGGGCCTGTCATATAGACATGGCCGTCCTCGCCCCACAGGATGTTAAGGTCGCCGCCAAGGAGGTGTACGGTTGCCCTCTTGTGGGTAAGCCTGTTAAGCACTCCGGCCACAAGCGTTGCGCATGCGCCGGTTCCGCACGCAAACGTCTCGCCCGCCCCTCTTTCCCAGACCCTCATTGTAATCTCTCTATCGGATATAACTCGCGCAAACTCAACATTTGTTCTGTTAGGGAAGACGCTATGATTTTCTATTTCCGGTCCGTATCTTTCAACAGGGAAGTTCTCTACATCCTCGACAAATATTATGGTGTGGGGATTGCCCATTGATACACATGTAACCGGAAGCTCTTTTCCCATTACCTTGAGCGGATATGATACGATTCTACCTTTAATGACAGAGGGTATCTCTTTGCCTTCGAAATGGGGTTCGCCCATATCAACCTCTATCATGTCTCCCCGCACCCTTGTTGTTATCAAGCCCGCCTTTGTTTCTATATTCATATCATGCTGAGATGAGATGCCTCTGTCCAGTATATACCTTGCAAAACAACGTACTCCGTTTCCGCACATCTCAGCTTCACTGCCATCGGGGTTGAAGATGAGCATAGCCCAGTCCGCCTTTGCCGAGTCTTTTAGCAGAAGCAGTTGATCCGCCCCTATGCCGAACTTCCTGTGACAGAGTTTTTGAGACAGTTTGCCGACATCGGCAAGCCTCTCACCCCTGTCGTCTATAATCACAAAGTCATTGCCAAGTCCATGCATCTTGGTAAATTCTATGTTCACTTTGCCTCCTCTATGAAATCCGGCATGCTTTCACCTCTTATAATATCCTCAAAAGACTCTCTCCTGCGGATAACCTCCCACTTGTCTCTTAGTACCATAACCTCCGCAGCCCTGCAGCGGGAGTTGTAGTTTGAAGACATCGCAAACCCGTATGCGCCCACACTCATAACGGCTATAAGGTCGCCTGAACTAAAAAGCGGAAGTTCCCTGTCCTTTGCAAAAAAATCCCCTGACTCACACACCGGCCCCACCACGTCCGCCGTTATCTCACCTGTCTTATCTTTATTTACAGGCCAAATGGCATGGTATGAGCCGTAGAGACTCGGCCTTGCAAGGTCGTTCATTGCGGCATCAACTATTATAAAGTTTTTATTTGACGCCGTCTTTGTATAAAGCACCTTTGAGACAAGTATTCCGGCATTTCCCACTATAACCCTCCCCGGCTCAAAGATAAGCGTAACATCCATATCCTTTGTCTCTGCAATTATCGCCTTACCGTACTTTGAAGGGTACGGTGGCTCTTCCTTGTCGTATGTAATGCCAAGCCCGCCTCCGACATCAAGATATTCTATATTTATCCCCTCGCCCCTAAGTTTATTTACAAGCCCTTTAGTCTTTTTAAGGGCATCCGAGAAAGGCGCCGTCTCCGTTATCTGCGAACCTATATGTGTATCTATTCCGATAATATCAAGGTTTTTGAGATTATCCCTTGCATATACATACTCCCCGATGGCCTTATCCGCTTCAATGCCAAACTTGTTCTTTTTAAGCCCCGTTGATATGTACGGATGGGTTTTAGGGTCTACATCCGGATTTACCCTTATTGATACCCGCGCCATGGTGCCAAGTCTTTCCGCTGCCGCATTGATACGCCTAAGCTCCTGCGATGATTCAACATTAAACATCAAGATGCCCGTCTTTATCGCATACTCTATCTCTTCATTGCTCTTTCCAACACCTGAGAAGACAACCTTTTCAGGCGGCGCCCCTGCCTGAAGAGCCCTATAAAGCTCGCCTCCGGATACGATATCAAGCCCGCTGCCTTCATTAATAAAGGTTTTTAAGACCCCGATATTGGAATTTGCCTTTACAGAGTAACAAACTATATGCGGCGCCGTGCCGAATGCCCTGTCAAAGGCATGGTAATGCCTTACAAGGGTTCCGTGGCTGTAAAGATAAAACGGTGTGCCTACCTTTTCGGCAATCTCGGCTATAGATACATCTTCGCAGAAAAGTTCTTTGTCTTTGTATTGAAAGTAATGCATGGTTTTTACCTATGTTTCATCCGGAAAGGGTTTAAGAATCAAGGAAAAAACAGTTGTTTTATAAACCCTTTCTGCAAGTTTAAGCGCTTTTTTTGACTCCGGCGGCAGGGGTGGCCCCTTTCTGCCGCAGCCTTGAGCCGCTACGGCAATGCCCAAAAATATTATTAAAACAAACGCGCCATACGCATTTTTAAACGGTTTAATAATTCCCATAACGGCCTTTATTTAACCTTAAACTCCTTTTTAAGGACGGCAATCCTTTTTTTTACCTCATCCCTTGCCGTGCCGCCCGCCGTCTTTCTCTTATCTATGATATTTTTTGTCTTTACGACATCGGATATATCATCACCTATAAGGCTCGAAAACCCTCTCCACTCTTCAAGGGAGAGCTCCGGGAAGATTTTACCCTGTTCAAGGCAGTAGGCCACCACCCTGCCGACTGTTTCATGTGCGCTTCTAAACGGTAGACCTTTTTGAACAAGATACTCGGCCACATCCGTTGCCTCAAGAAAACCCTTCCTGGTTGCCTCCATCATCTTATCTCTGTTGAATACTGTGCTTTTAAGCAGCGGCGGCAGTATATAAAGGCACTGTTTTACGGTATCAACGGCCGTAAATACGGGCTCTTTATCCTCCTGCATATCCCTGCTGTATGAAAGAGGCAGCCCCTTCATCATAGTAAGCAGAGAGACAAGCCCCCCATAGACCTTTCCCGCCCTGCCGCGTATAAGTTCCGGCACATCGGGGTTTTTTTTCTGGGGCATCATACTTGAGCCTGTAGCAAAGGCGTCGGAAAGTTCCAGAAAATCGAACTCCTCCGTTGACCACAAAACAAGCTCTTCGGCAAGGCGGCTTAGATGCATCATTAAAATGGAAGATGCCGCTGTAAACTCAATGCAGTAATCCCTGTCGCTTACGGTATCTATACTGTTGCCCGTTATCTCAGGAAAATCAAGGAGCTTTGCTACGTACTCCCTGTCAAGCGGCAGGGTCGAACCCGCAACCGCCCCCGCTCCAAGGGGCATAATATTTATCCTTTTATAACAGCACCCGTACCTTGCACAGTCCCTTTTAAACATCTCTATATAAGATAACAGGTGATGAGAAAGAAGTACAGGCTGAGCCCGCTGCATATGGGTGTAGGCAGGCATAAATGTATCCAAGTATTTTTCCGCAAGTTCAAGGAGCACACCCTGAACCGCCCTTATCCCTTTAAGTATCTCACCGGTTTCATCCCTTAAATAAAGCCTAAGGTCAAGGGTTACCTGATCGTTTCTGCTCCTTCCCGTATGAAGTTTTTCCCCTGCCGCCCCTATCTTCTCTATGAGCCTTTTTTCTATATTCATGTGTATATCTTCAAGGGAAACAGAAAAGATAAACTCCCCGTTTTTTATCTCCTCAAGTATCCCGTTAAGGCCGTCAACAATCTCTTTTGCCTCCGCATCTGTGATTATGCCGGACCTTGCAAGCATCTTTGCATGTGCAACGCTTCCCATGATATCGTATTTATAGAGTCTCTTATCAAATGAAACGGACTGGGTAAAGTCCTCCATAAGTTTGTCGGTCTCTATCTTGAATCTCCCTGCCCATGGTTTTTTGTTCATCCTATCTCCTCGATTATGGCCGCCGCAAGCAGAGGAAGCATGATCTCGTGATGCCCTGTAATGGCATATCCCCTGCCGCCCTTCTGAGTCGGCCTCCTTACCACATTGGTAACGGGTCTGTAGTGCTGCATAAAATCCATGTTGACGGTTGTAAAATCCTCCACTTTATAACCAAGGTTTCTTACAACCGTTATTGCCTTTAAAAAAACCTCGGGAAGGATAACCGCCGAGCCGATATTGATGTAAACGCCGCCTTGAAGCCCTGTAAGCTCATTGCAAAGGATTCGAAAATCCATCATGCTTGCCTTCCCTATGGCGCCTCCGTCAGAACCCGGGTGCATATGGATTATGTCCGTTCCTATCCCGACATGTACGGTTACGGGGATTTTAAGTCTCTCTCCCGCTGCCAAAATGCTTAATGCCTTGTTGGGGTAGTTCGAAGAAAGTATCTTTTTGCCGATCGCCCTGCCGATGCCGAGCCCTTCTTCTGCGCCTTTTTTAATGGCGCCGTTTAATATCCTGCCAGTTTCTTCCGCCATGCCGAACAGGCCTGTGTCTATCTCGGCGTCAACATCCTCTGAAGTCATCCCTGCATAGGCAAGCTCAAAATCGTGTATAATGCCGGCGCCGTTAAGGGCAACCCCTTTTATTACACCCCTTTCCATGAGGTCTATCACAATCCCTGAAAGGCCTACCTTTATCACATGGGCGCCAAGCGCTGTTATTACAGTCCTACCCTCGGTGTGAGCTTTTGCAACTTCGGCTGCAACAGACCTTAGATCCTTTGCCCCAAGCACACCGGGCAGGGTATTTAAAAACTCTTTAAATGTAGAACCTCCGGTATATGGAGTTGTAAGGTCATCCTTTTTAACCTTGCTTTTTCGTCCCTTTAAAGAGTATGTCTTTATGCCTTTAAAAGACAACGGCATGGAGTTATTATCTTCCCGTTTCTTCAAGTCTCCCCCTAAGCCCAAATTCCGCGATAGTGGGATTTGAAATTGGCAATACATCTTTAACTGCTGTGTTCTCGGCGATTTTCTTCCTCACCGTACCGGTTATGTACGCCTCAAAAGAAAAATCGCCTGCGGCCTTGCATTTAAAGCGTCTTGCCAATTTACCCAAAAACCTATCTCTGTTTTTGGGCTAAGCAGTGTCTACCTTGTAAAAAAGAAGGTGTTCAACGAGTTCGCATATTATATGTCCCAGAGTTATATGCACCTCCTGCACCCTTGCCGTAACACTACTCTTTATGATAAATACGGTATCAACCATATCCGCCATCCTGCCACCGTTTTTGCCTGCAAGCCCTATGGTATGGATACCCATCTTACCGGCGGCCTTTATAGCCTCAAGTATATTGGGCGAAGAGCCGCTTGTGCTCATCACCATAAGGATATCGCCCTCTCTTCCAAGCGCCTTGACCTGTTTGGAGAATATATCTTTAAAGTCATAATCATTGCCTATACTTGTGATAACCGATGTATCGGTTGTGATGGCAAGCGCCGGCAGAGGCGGCCTTTCCAGCATAAACCGGTTTACAAACTCAGCGGCAATATGCTGGGCATCCGCGGCGCTTCCGCCGTTGCCTGCAAGAATAAGCTTGTTGCCGTTATTAAGGCAGTCAGCAATAAGCTGAGCCGCCTTTATGATCCCCGGCGATTCATTTGCAAAGAATGCCTCCTTTAGGTCAATACTCTCTTTATAGCTTTTTTTGATTATAGTCTCCATCACAACGTTTATCTAATATAAAATCAAGTGGTTTTAGTGTCAAGTAATATCACCGGAGGATTCAGCCGCAGCAATAAACGGCAAGGCATTTCTGGGGCATTTGCCCATATAGATAGTGTTATATGGCCAAAATTAATAATTGTTAATATTTATAGACCAAGTCAAATAAACCTTAGTGTCTGTTTTTTTAGAACATTATTTATCTTCTGAATCAAGTATTTAAACCTTATATGGGTCTGTCAAGGCATATTGTTTAAATATTTTAAGGTATGAAAATTGCATTCTTTTTGTATGTGCTATGTGGCAATGTGGCAGGAATATCATAATTAAAATACCTACTGCCTGTTTTACGTATTATTAAATTTTTTTAATTATTTATGAAATGCATATTCTTTCTTTAAGGCAGTGGATGGTGTTGTTATAATATTTGTTGTTCACCATAATAAAGTCTTTTAAGGAAAGCTATCTTTAATGAAGAAAGTTATTTGCTTAATTCTACCTGTATTTTTTCTTTTCCTTATCTCAGTTATTGTTGACCCATCATTTGCAAAACATGCCACAACGGGTGTGGGCACTATTGCAAATGGTATTGCTTCTTCGAGACATAATCTTTCTACAAGTGGATGGCCTATTGCTTCGGATAAAGATACTGGTACAACAGAGATATGTGTGTTTTGCCATACTCCGCATTCTGCAAATACTTCTCAGGGCCCACTCTGGAACAAATCGGTAAATGCTGGAGATTATACTCCTTACGGCACAACTAATGCCGGTACGGTAGTTGGTGCGCCGACAGGGCCTACCCTTGCATGTCTATCCTGTCATGACGGAGTTACCGCCTTTGATGCTCTTATAAATCCTCCGGGAAATAGAGCACCGGATATGTCATCGGGTAAGCCGGATATGCATATGTTCTTCCATATGCAGGGGCCTCCGGGTAATAGTGCCGTCGATGTAACGTCTTCAGAGGGTATAGATAGTTTCAGTGCTCCTTTCTGCTCTGTTTGTCATGATTCGACTGGTGTTGGATATATAGGTTATGATGTAAATTTAGGTAGATTAAATATAGGTACAAACCTTACGGACGACCATCCCGTATCGGTTGTATATAATCAAAATGTTGCAAGGCTAAGACCCACCACTACGACTATAAGTACAATAGACCTTGGCACAGGGCTTCAGGTAAGCGGCAACCTCTGGGATGTTGAAGGTGTTGTATCGAATACCGCAAAGATAGCAGATATTTTATATAATACTAATACAACCGTAGAGTGTACAAGCTGTCACGACCCTCACTTTAAAAATCAGACAAACCCTGATACTTTTTTCTGGCAGTCCTACAAAGTATTTGGCACCAAGGGTACAACAGTATCAACCCATGATGCTGTCGAAATAGATGGTATGTTCTTAAGAAGGATTGGCGGCAACTCCGATTCAGGTGTTTGCCGGACATGCCATTTTATGTAGATACAATATTACATAGTTTTCACAAAAAAGGGATGGTTTTTTACCATCCCTTTTTTATGTTGTTTATTTTTAAGCCTTAAGATATATTTCTCTTAAAGTCTTTACCGCCTTTCATCCAATGTGGGAGCTCTCCATATGAGTCTAAGGAGTTTTTAAATGGGTCTTTTTATAACCTTTGAAGGTATTGAAGGATGCGGCAAGACCACTCAGGCAGGGATGCTCAAGGAATACCTCTCACATAAGGGCTTTAAATGTCTTTTAACACGCGAGCCTGGTGGTACAAAACTTGGTAACAGAATAAGAAATATCGTATTGAACGAAAGCAAAGAACAGATATCCGATCTTTCCGAGTTCCTTTTATATCTTGCATGCAGGGCGCAGATACTTGAAAGGGTTATAAGACCTGCGCTTAGCAAAGGCATGTTTGTTATATGCGACAGGTTTTCCGATTCCACCATTGCCTATCAGGGCTATGGCAAGGGGCTTCCTTTCAAGCTTGTAACAGGACTTGACCGTCAGATAACCGGAGGCCTTAAGCCGGATATAACCTTTCTCCTTGACCTAAACGTAGAAAAAGGGCTTGAAAGGGCGTGGCGGAGGATAAACTTAAGAGGCGGCGGCGAAGACAGGTTTGAAAAAGAAGGAAAAGATTTTCACAACAGGGTACGCGATGGTTATTTAAAGATAGCCTCAAAGGATGCAGGGCGCGTCCGTTTGATCTCAGCCGAAAGAGAACCATCTTTAATTCATAAAGAGATATGTGATATAATGAATGCCGTAATGGCTAAGTAAGGCCGCTCAAGGCCAAAAAAATTTTTCTCTGTTTTTAAAATCATAATTTTAATAATGTCATTTTCTTCTATTATAGGCAACAACAGGGCAATCGAAACGCTTAAAAAAGCCATCTTACAGGAGAGGGTTCCTCATGCCTACCTTTTTATAGGAAGAGAAGGCGTGGGAAAGAAGTTAACCGCGCTGTCGCTTGCAAAGGCGCTGAACTGTCAAAAAACAGAGGAGAACAACGGCGATGCCTGCGGAAAATGTATAAGCTGCAAAAAGACGGATGCCATGAACCACCCGGATGTTTTATTGGTAGAGCCCGAAGGCAGATTTATAAAGATAGAACAGATACGGAGACTCCAGAGGCGCCTTCAGTTTAAGGCCGTTGAAGGCAGATACAAGGTCTGTATTATAGACGGAGCGGACAATATGAATATAGCCTCTGCCAATGCCCTTTTAAAGACCCTTGAAGAACCGCCTTCAAATACGGTGCTGGTACTTGTCGCTCCGTACGACACCAATCTACCGGCAACAATCCTTTCAAGGTGCCGCAGACTGACCTTTACACCGCTTAACACGGAAGAACTTGGATTGTGGCTTAAAGAAAATTCTAACACCGATGAAGAAACCGCTAAGCTTTTAGCCTTATTTGGAGGGGGCAGTGTGTCGAAGATGCTTGACTTAAATAAGAATTTTATTATAGACACAAGAAAAAAGATTATACAAAGATTAAGCGATGTAATCTCTTCAGGCGGCGACAGGGTATTAGACTGGGCGCAGGAGTTTGCAAAGTCCGAAGATATTAATGAACACATAGAGATGCTCAAAGTATGGCTCAGGGATTTGATGGTCAAAAAATCCATACAGAGTTCGGGATATATTATAAATCATGACCTTGAAGCAAGACTGGAGGAAGATTCAAAACGATTCACACTTTTTAGACTTTTTGATATATGGGACAGGGTCAACCTGTGTCAGAATGCACTTGATTTCAATGCAAACAAACAGATCGCCCTTGAGTTTATGTTCATGGAACAGGGCGATTGCGATACTTGGCGGAGGCGGCAATGAGGATTGTCGGCATAAGGTTTAAAAGAACATGCAGGGTATATGATTTTGACGCCCTTGATTTAGATATTAATGTCGGAGACAAGGTCATAGTGGAGACAGAAAAAGGGATGGATATCGGGTGGGTGGTGTCAGGGCCTGTACAAGGCAACAACCCTAAAAGGAATATTAAAAAGATCATAAGAAAGGCTGATTCAAGGGACATGAGAAGGATGGAACTCAACAAAGAATGGGAGAAGAAAGCCTTTACGGTGTGCAAGAAGAAGATAGAAAAGCTTTCGCTTCATATGAAACTTATAAAGGTGGAGTACCTTTTTGACGGCAGTAAGGCGGTATTTTATTTTATATCCGAAAAAAGGGTGGACTTTAGATATCTTGTTAAAGAGCTTGCCTCTAAACTCCATACACGCATAGAGATGAAGCAGATCGGGGTAAGGGATGCAACAAAGTTCATAGGAGGCATGGGTTCCTGTGGAGAGGAACTTTGCTGTTCGAGGTTCCTCCTTGATTTTGAGCCTGTGTCTATAAAGATGGCAAAAGAACAGAACCTTGCCATAAACCCATCTAAGATATCAGGGGTCTGTGGAAGGCTTATGTGCTGTATCATGTATGAACACTCAAATTACAAACGGTGTATGAAAAAAACTCATTCAGGCCCTGCTTGCGATGCCTCTGTTAAAAAGGCCTTTGTTAAGACGCAAACCGGATAAATTATTGTGGGCTGCCCACTGAAAAAGAAAAAAAGGAGTCGTATGAAAGATAACATATTCTATATAACCACGCCTATTTACTATGTAAACGATGTGCCTCATATCGGCCATGCATATACAACGATAGCGGCGGATGTGATCGCAAGGTACAAGAGGCTTATGGATTTTGATGTCCTTTTTACAACCGGAACGGACGAGCACGGAGAAAAGGTGGAAAAATCCGCAAAATCTACAGGTGAAACACCGATAGAACTGGCAAACAGGGTCGTTGGCCGATTCAAGGACCTCTGGGGAAAACTTGACATATCCTTTAATGATTTTATAAGAACCACCGAAGCGCGCCACAAAGAGGCGGTTAACGCCCTGTTTGATATGGTCAATGCAAAGGGAGATATATATAAGGGAGAATATGAAGACTGGTATTGTGTGCCATGTGAGAATTTTGTTACGGATACCCAGCTTGTAAACGGCAGGTGCCCTGATTGCGGCAGGCCTGTTGAAAAACTGACCGAAGAGAGCTACTTTTTCAGGATGTCCAAATACCAGGGCATGCTCCTTGAACACATCGAAAGGCACCCCGACTTTATACAGCCGGAAAGCAAAAAGAACGAAGTGGTGAGCTTTATAAAAAAAGGGCTTAATGACCTGAGCATAAGCCGCACCTCTTTTTCATGGGGTATAAAACTGCCCGGAGATGAAAAACACGTAATATATGTCTGGTTCGATGCGCTTGCAAATTACCTTACCGTATGTGGATTTCCTGAAGACACAGAGCGGTTCAGCCGGTACTGGCCTGCGGATATACACCTTATCGGCAAAGACATCCTGCGCTTTCATGCCGTATACTGGCCCACCTTTCTCATGGCTGCGGGATTGCCTCTGCCAAAGAAGATATTCGCTCACGGCTGGTGGACGGTAGACGGGCAGAAGATGTCAAAATCTCTTGGAAATGTTGTAAACCCTTATGAGACCGTAGAGGAGTATGGCGTCGATGTCTTCAGGTACTTTCTTTTAAGGGAAGTTCCATTCGGGCTTGATGGAGATTTTTCTGTTTCATCCTTAAGGCATCGGGTAAACGGGGAACTTGCCAATGACCTTGGAAATCTTTTAAGCCGTTCCACAGGAATGGTTGAACGGTACTTTGAAGGCGTAATCGACCGTCCCGAGCGTGTGCTTGTTGACGATGACCCTTTAACAGAACTCGATGCCGTTATAGGCGAGTATTCCGAATATATGGAGGGGCTCGAGTTCAGCAGGTGTCTGGAGATGATATGGAAATTTATAGGGAGGCTCAACCGCTTTGTAGATGCCAAGGCGCCATGGGTTCTTGCAAAAGACCCTGAAAAAAGGGAAGAATTAAGGGCCGTACTCTATCTGCTTATAGATTCTTTAAAGATTATAGGTGTGCTGCTTTATCCTTTTATGCCGAAAACCTCCGTGGAGATGTGGCAAAGGCTCGGCATTAAGGAAGGTATAGAGAGTATTGAAGATGCGCAGGCAGGGATTACAAAGCGTTACCGTGTTACGAAAGGAGAGCCTTTATTTAAGAGACTTGAGGATTAAATGAACCATAATGAAACATCAGCCTGCCTTGCAGACAGCCATGCGCACATTCATGCAAAAGATTTTGATAAAGATAGAGAAGATGTGATAGAAAAAGCGGGAGAATGCGGGATAAAGCTGATTATAGAGGTCGGCTCGGGAAGAGACATCACAGACATGACTGCGGCGCTTGAGCTTTCCGAGAAATATCCTTCAATATACGCAAGCATAGGCGTACACCCCCATGACTCAAAAGAGATAAACGATGACCTCCTGGCAAAGGTAAAAACGCTTGCCGCACATCACAGGGTCGTAGGAATCGGGGAGACGGGGCTTGACTACCACTACAGGCACTCTTCAAAAGAGGTTCAGAAGGAGGCTTTCAGAACATTTATCTCTGTCGCAAAAGATACCGGCCTGCCGCTTATACTTCATATAAGGGAGGCTTACACGGATGCGCTCAAGATGCTTGAAGAATATGCAGGCGATATCGGCGGTGTGGCGCACTGTTTCTCCGGCGATTACAAAGAGGCTTTGAGGCTTTTGGAGATGGGATTTTATATATCCTTCTCCGGTGTCATCACTTTTTCCAATGCAGATGAACTCCGTAAGGCTGCAGGCAGGGTGCCTGTTGAAAAAATGCTCATAGAAACAGACTCTCCATACCTCTCCCCTCATCCGTTAAGGGGCAGAAGGAACGAGCCCGCAAACGTATATTATACCGCTAAAACCATGGCGGAGATAAAGGGGCTTTCTCTTCAGGATATCGGACGTATTACAACATTAAACACAAAGAAGGTCTTTGGAATCGAGGAGGAAAAAAAATCCCGTATCGCATACCCGATAAGGGAGAGCCTCTATCTTAATATAACAAACAGATGCACCAACCACTGCAGATTCTGCCCCAAGTTTAAAGAGTATGTCGTTAAGGGACACTTCCTCAGGCTTGACAGGGAGCCTTCCCTTGATGAGATACTGTCTTCCATAAACGATTATCCTTCTTATAAAGAGGTTGTCTTCTGCGGCTTCGGAGAACCTCTGCTCCGTCCCGATACCGTAGTTCATGTGGCTAAGAGGCTTAAAAAAAGGGGTGTGAGGGTAAGGATAGATACCGACGGCCTTGCAAACCTTGTCTACGGCAGAAACGTGGTTAAAGGGCTTCAAGGCATTGTGGACGCGATATCTGTAAGCCTCAATGCCCCGGATGAAGACACCTATTCAAAGAATTGTATCTCAAAATACGGCAAGAAAGCCTATGCGGCTGTAAAAGACTTTATAAGCGAGGCAAAAAAATACATACCGGATGTTACCGCAACCGTTGTCGCTTTGCCTGAAATTGATATAGAGGCATGCAGAAGGGTTGCGGAAGATGAGCTTAAAGTAAAATTCAGGGTAAGGGAATACAACAACATCGGATAATGGCTTAGATCACATAGTCTACCGGGAGGTTTTTTATGGATATACCCATCCTCTTTGGCCGGTTTCTTCTCAACAAGGGAATAATATCAAAAGACAAACTCTCTTATGCGCTTAAAGTACAGTCGGAGATAAACAACTCCTTTCTTTTAACGACGCTTGAAGGCGGTTATGTTAAGATCGAAGCCTTAAAGGATGCAATCAACCTTCAAAGGGACAAAGGGCTCTGTTTTAAAGATGCCCTTATGGAATTAAAGCTTATAGATGAAGAAACGATTGAGAAGATCAAAGGCGAGATGGCGGAAAAACGTATAATGCTCGGAGACCTAATAGTAAAACAGGGCATAATAACAAGCCATGAGCTTGAAGATGCGCTAAAGGAATTCCATGAACACGGGAAACACTAAAACAACAGGGTTTTTCTTTAAATTTATTTTTTTGCCGATAATCTTTGCCTGCATCTCTTTGGCGGCATCGCCTTCCTATGGCGAGACAAAAGAGAACACAGACGTTATGCTTGTCATTGACAGCTCCGGCAGTATGAAAAAAACAGATCCAATGACCCTGAGGGTCCCTGCCGCAAAACTCTTTATATCCCTTCTCTCCAAAGGCGACAGGGCGGGCGTCATAAGCTTTAGCGGCAAGGCAAACGCTCTTATATCTTTAACACGCATAGGGGACGAAGGAGAAAATGAAAGCCTCCTTAAAGCCGTAGAACAAATAAATTCAAGGGGACTTTATACCAACCTTTACGATGCCCTTGCAAAGGGGCTCGATTCTGTTTTAAATGATGGCCGGACATACGGAAAGAAGACAATAATCCTTATGTCCGACGGCAGGATGGATCTGGGTAATACAGAGAAGGACGCAAAACTTCTTGATAGATTAAAAGGCGAGCTGATAGAAGAACTTAAGAAAAATGACGTGAAGGTCTTTACAATAGCCTTTACCAAGGCTTCGGATACGGAACTTTTAAGTGAAATAGCAAGGAAGACCGGCGGGCTTTACAGCCTTGCAGAAAACTCAGGGGAACTTCGCCTTGTTTTCTCCAATATATTTGAAATCATAAAAACCCCTGATATGGTCCCTGTTGAGAAGAACAGGTTTACAATAGACAGCTCAATAAAAGAGATAACCGTAGTCGCCTCCAAAGAGTCCCCTGAAACAAAGATATTTCTTAAAGCGCCCGATGGAAAGGAGTACTCTTACGGCAAAAAATTGGAAGGGATAAACTGGTTTGCCTCCCATAATTTTGATATGATAACCATAAAAAAACCCATGGAAGGCATCTGGAAGATCCTCTTCAGCACGGATAAGGATAACAAGGTATATATAATCACAGATCTTAGTCTTAAAACCGATTTTGAAACCTTGCAAGTCCCCATCGGTGAATCTATAAAAGTAAGGATCTGGCTCGAAGGGTCGGGAAGGGTTTTAAAAGAAAATGATATTCTTGAAAAAATAGAGTTCTCGGTGGAGGTGGTAATGCCCGATAAAACGATTGTAAGGTCGATGCTCTTTGATGACGGCACAGGAGGTGACTGGCAAAAGGAAGACGGCATATTTGTAATGGACTTTAAACCGAAGGAAAGCGGCAGATACAAAATCAGTTTTTTTGCAAGGGCAGAGACCTTTAAAAGGGAAAAATCCCACTTTTTCAATGTATTCAAACCTGTAATTAACAAAGCCGACTCAATAACCTCGGAGCCGGTGGAAGACACGGAAAAAGAAAAGCCGGTGGAAGAAAAGGGCTCAAACTCAAAAAAAGAGCCTGTCTCATGGTTTCGTTTAATAATCAAATTCGTTATTTTAAATATTTTATTGATCGGCATTCTCTATCTTACGTATACATTCAGGGAAAGGATATCCGATACTGTTAAATCACTTTTAAAAAACAAAAAGGGGAATGGTCATTTGAGTTAAGTCGGCATATTATCAATAGACATAAAAAATGATACATATAAATCCTTTAATCTTTCTTTTTATTATAGAGGGCTCGCTTGTCCTTGTTGGAGTCTCTTTCTTTCTATACAGAGGATATAAAAGGCTGAGTAAAAAAGAGAAACTTCTTCAAAAAAACAGGGAAACCCTTATCGGTTTTTTTGAA
>JALXFI010000035.1 GCA_027069035.1 bacterium | reverse complement strand
ATCCTTAACTGCTGTGTTCTCGGCGATTTTCTTTCTCACCGTACCGGTTATGTACGCCTCAAAAGAAAAATCGCCTGTGGCCTTGCATTTAAAGCGTCTTGCCAATTTACCCAAAAACCTATCTCTGTTTTTGGGCTGCGCTTAAAGGACAATTTAAACGGGTTAAACTCTTAAGGAATATGGTTCTCTCAAGCAGTAAAAGACGTGAGGGTAAGAATATGGCGGACGATATACTGGAGACTTTTTTTCAATACCTGCTTCAAACGAAAAGAGAACCGGCAAATGCAATTATAGATGAATGGGCAAAGGAGCGAAGTTACAGGGAGGCTGTTTTTAAGATACTTGAGCCTGCTCTTGTAAGATTCGGTGAGAAGTGGTCTACGGAGGAAGATGTCAGCCTTGCGCAAGGGTACATAGCCGCAAAAATAGCTGAAGATATTATGACAAAGGCTGCTATGGAAAGGCCTATGGATGTCGAACCAGAATCAAAAGGACCGGTGGTCATAGGGAATATAGAGGACGACTACCATGCGCTTGGACGCAAACTCGTTGTTATCTTTCTCCGCTCAGCGGGATGGAAGGTCTATGATCTGGGCAATGATGTGATTGCAGGAGATCTTATTGACAAGGCCGTTCAGGTAGGGGCAAAGGTAGTGGGGGCGTCTGCCATGATGTACACAACTGCGGTGAATGTAAAAAAGTTGCGCAAGGAGATTGACTCAAGAGGATTGTCAGGAAGGGTCAAACTGGCGGTTGGAGGGGCGGTCTTTAATCTGCGTCCCGAACTGGTCGGCGAGGTGGGCGGGGACGGCACTGCACGGAACGCCCTGGCCGTGCCTGAGCTTATGGAAAGGCTCTATGACGAAGCCTCAAAGGGGTAGAGTTTTTAGGTTTTTTTGTAATAAAATTGATTATGGGATGCGGCTCTTCTTTGTTTTGCAAAGTTTCGGCATGAAGATTAAATTATGAATGGACGCTAAAAGTATTTAAGGTGGTTTGTATGAATGGCATGGAAAGGGTTATGGCGGCTATGAACGGCAGGCCGGCAAACCGTCGTGCGGTAAGCCTTGTGCTTAGTCTCTATGGAGCAAGGCTTACGAAGTGTCCGCTTAAACTCTACTATACCGACCCTGCCGCTTACGCCCGCGGGCAGTCTGCCGTATATAATACCTTTAAACCGGATATACTCTTTGCCCCATTTGCGCTCCCGTTTGAAGGCGAGGCATTCGGAAGCAGGGTAAGGTATTTTGAAGACCAGCCACCTAATCTTGCATCGCCTGCAATAAACTCCGCAGATGAGATAGGCCGCCTTTGTGTCCCTGACATAGAAGACCATCCGAAACTAAACTTTTTTCGCGAGTCTATACGGCTTATGGCAAAGGAACACGGCAGAGATGTTCCTATCGCCGCCATTGTTCTTGATCCAATCGGCCTGTCTGCAATGATAATGGGGCTTGACGGATGGTTAAACACGCTCCTTTTTGACGGAGAAGGGGTAAAGAGGATGCTCAATCTGGTCATACCGTATTTTGCGGACAGGGCGAATGCGCTTCTTGAAGAAGGGGCTTCTTTTATTGTAATACCCGGGGCTGTTGCCAACCCCATGATCGTTTCAAGAAGTATTGTTGAAACAACTGCGCTTCCGGTTTTAAGGGAGGCGTATGCCCTTGTAAACGGCCCAATCGTTATGCACTCGGGCGGCGCCCCGCTTGCCCCTTTTATAGATATGTTTACAGGCCTTCCAAATGTGGCGGGTTTTGTACTAAACGGCGGCGACAATCTTGTAAGGGCAAGGGATGCGGCCGGAAGGAAGGCTCTCTTAATAGGCAATGTCGACGGCCCAACACTTTCAAAACGCAGTCCGGAGGCAATAAGGTCGGAGTGTATGGATGTGTTGTTAAACAGAGAGAACGATCCTTGTTTTATATTGGGCACGTCAGGGGCGGATATCGCCTATGACACACCGCCTGAAAATATCCATGCTTTTCTGAACGCCGCTGAAGAGGAAGGAGGCATGGCAACCTTTTGAATGAGACAGAGCATAAAGTGGTGTTTATTGCGTGTTCGATCTTTAAGAGTGAACTTGAGGAGATTAAGAAAAAAAGCGCCCTTAATATATCTGTCCGGTATGTGCCTTCAATGCTACATATGTCGCCTGAAGGGCTTAATCTTCGGCTTAAGTCTCTTTTACAGGAGGAACTTGCAAGGAGCAAGAAGGTTGTTTTGTTGTTTGGAGACTGCCATCCGTATATGCATGAGCAGGAGAGCCTACCCGGTGTATGTAGAGTGGAAGGCATGAATTGTCCGGAAATACTTCTGGGGCATACAAGATACAGTTCCATGAGAATGGAAGGGAGTTTTTTTCTTATGGCCGAGTGGAGCAAACGCTGGCGCGAGGTTTTTAAAGAAGGACTTGGCCTTAAAGGGAAGACTGCAAAGGATTTTATGAAGGATATGCATGATAAACTGGTCTATCTTGATACAGGTTTACTTCCTGTCCCGATGAGAGAGCTTGAAGAGATGTCAGATTACAGCGGCCTTCCATATGAAATTATGAGTGTTTCTTTAGAGCCTTTATTGGCCGAAATAAGAAGATGCATGGAAAGGATTTTAAAAGATGACATCCATACCTCAGACTAAGGGTTTGAAAGATATCGCGGGTTTTGATGCCATGTCCCACGATATCCTGATAAATCTGCTAAAGGAATCTGACAACCCCTACACCATGAACACCTACCTTACCCACCATCTGCGTGAGTTAACCGGAGCCGGGATCGTGATTTTGACACAATGTCTCCACTGTTTTGGCGGAGAAGGGCATAGAATGGTATCTATAAACCCTGAGCGGCGGAAGGCACTTGCCGAATCGGCGGAATTTAACCGCCTTCTTAATATCGTAGATTACATAACCGAAACTCAACTATGGGAGCCGGGTTCTAAAAAGGGAAGGGCAGAGGAGATTTTAAGCTCTTTGAGCTTAGGCCTTTCGATGGCTGTGCCGATCTCTACAGAGAATATCAGAGTGGGGCATATGTTCCTTTTAAATCTTCCCG
>JALXFI010000034.1 GCA_027069035.1 bacterium | reverse complement strand
CCAAAGGAGCATTGTAAGGGGTTTTTATGATAGCGATAGTAGATTATGGAATGGGAAATCTAAGGAGTGTACTTGCCGGTTTTACAAGGGTGGGTCATGATGCGGTTATAACAAGAGAGCCTGCCGTTATAGACAGCGCAAGTCATGTGGTGCTCCCCGGCGTTGGGGCATTCAGGGACTGTATGGATAACCTTGAGAAATACCGCCTTGTAGAATCTATTCTAAAGGCCATAGACTCTGGAAAACCGTTTTTAGGCATATGTCTCGGGCTCCAACTCCTTTTCGAAGAAAGTGAGGAGTTCGGGAAACATAAGGGACTGGGTGTGCTTAAAGGCAGGGTTGTTCGGTTTAAAGACAATATGCCGGAAAAAGATGGTAATGAAGATTCCACACAGTTTTTAAAGATACCCCATATGGGCTGGAACAATATAAGGATATTAAAACGGCATGATATTTTAAACGGCCTTTCCGACAATTCCTATCTATACTTTGTCCATTCCTATTACGTTGAGCCTGAGGATAAGGATGCGGCCGTGACTATTACCTCATACGGCATGGATTTTGTCTCTTCTGTTTCCCATAAAAATATATTCGCCTGTCAGTTTCATCCTGAAAAGAGTCAGAAGACGGGGCTTAAGATATTAAAGAATTTTGGTAATATTTAGGGTGTTATGATTATTATACCGGCGATAGACATAAGGGGCGGCAGATGTGTACGACTCAAGCAGGGAAGGCTTGAAGATACGACAACATATTCGCCAAGCCCTGAAGAGATGGCTGAAAAATGGGAAGCGGAAGGAGCGGAACTTATTCACGTTGTTGACATAGACGGGGCTATGGCGGGAGAGGTAAGAAACGGCGACACTGTATCCCGTATATTGGATACCGTTAATATCCCCATTCAGATAGGCGGCGGGATAAGAAGTGTCAATGCCCTTGAAACTTATCTTGATATGGGTGTAAAAAGGGTTGTTTTAGGCACAAAGGCGATAGATTCCCCTGATTTTATAGAGGATGTCTGCCGCAGGTTTCCCGGAAAGATTGCCATCGGTATAGACGCTAAAGACGGGCTTGTAGCGGTTAAAGGGTGGAAGGAAACCACACAGGAGAAGGCCATCGATATCGCAAAGAGATTTGAGGACCTTGGTGTTTCTGTGATCATTTATACCGATATTTCAAGGGACGGTATGCTCTCCGGGCCAAACCTTAGAGCTATAGCGTCTATGCTTGATGTCTTGTCTATCCCCCTTATTGCCTCCGGCGGCGTAGCGGCCCTGCACGATGTTGAGGCGCTTGACGCAATGGGTGAGCTTGAAGGGGTTATTATAGGAAAAGCGCTTTATTCGGAGGCTTTCCGTTTAAACGACGCAATAAGACTTACAAAGAGCCCGTAATATATAAGGAACGAGAAGGAGGTAAAAGGGGGGTATGCTGACTAAAAGGATTATCCCGTGTCTCGATGTAAAGGACGGCAGGGTGGTAAAGGGCGTAAATTTTGTTGAACTAAGAGACGCCGGCGACCCCGTGGAGATAGCCAAGGCGTATGAAGAACAGGGAGCGGATGAGCTGGTATTCCTTGATATTACAGCATCACACGAAAAGAGAAATATCATTATTGATGTAGTGGAAAGAACGGCTGCACAGGTCTCTATGCCCCTTACCGTTGGCGGTGGCATAAACAGTATAGAGGATGTAAGAGAACTTTTAAATGCAGGCGCGGATAAGGTATCTATAAATACCGCAGCGGTTGAAAGGCCTGAACTGATAAAGGAGGCCTCGGAGATGTTCGGCAGCCAGTGTATTGTAGTTGCAATTGACGCAATGAGGAGAACCACAAACTGGGACTTCTGTGACGAAGTCTATGGCGAGGGTTTTAAGTATTATACTCCGGTTGACACGTCTGCCCTTGCCACATTATGGGATGTTTATACCCACGGCGGCAGGGAGAAATCTGATCTTGAGGCTGTAAAATGGGCTAAACAGGTCGAAGAGCTTGGCGCGGGAGAAATACTCCTTACCAGTATGGACCGGGACGGAACAAAGGATGGCTACGATCTTGAGCTTACCGGAAGTGTCGCTGAAAGTGTGGGCATACCGGTTATTGCCTCAGGGGGCGCGGGGACTCTTGAACATTTGTATGAGGCACTAAGCGCCGGCAGTGCAAGCGCCGTGCTTGCCGCTTCTATCTTTCATTTTGGAGAGATATCCATACCGGAGGTTAAGGCCTATCTTAAGAAGATGGAAGTGCCTGTAAGGATCGACGGGTTGAGTGAAGAAGATGGCAGAAAGGCCGGTTCAGAGACATAAGAAGGTCTATAGATTAAGATGGTATGGAAAACATAGATACAGACAAAAATAGGTTTACGGCGTCTTCAGATATACTTGATGATGTTTACAGGGTGGTGCTTTCAAGGAAAAAGGCCTTGCCTGAGAGTTCTTATGTGGCCAAACTCTTTAGCAAAGGGCTTGATAAGATACTTGACAAGATCAAAGAAGAATCGGATGAACTTATAGAGGCAGCCAAAGAAAAGGGGTGTGAAGAGACAGTCTATGAGATGACCGATCTTATATTTCACTGTCTCGTGCTGCTTGGCTTTAATGGGATAGAGATTTCTGATATCTATGCCGAGTTTAAAAGGAGGTTTGGGGTCTCGGGGATTGAAGAGAAAAAAAACAGAAAGAAGGATATTTATCAGTCTGACTTACTTTAAACTTGACACTCTTGTAAACAGATGGAGGTTTTGATGAAAGGATGTATTTTCTGTAAGATTATAAAGAGAGAGATACCTGCAACTGTAGTTGAGGAGGATGAATCTCTGCTTGCCATAGAGGATGCGAATCCGCAGTCGCCGGTACACGTTCTTATCATGCCGAAAAAACATTACTCAACACTCCTTGACTGCAATGATGATGAAGATAGGGAAATGATCGGCAAGATGGCCTGCATGGCAAGCAGGATTGCTCGAAATAAAGGCTGCCATGAAAGGGGATTCCGTATTGCAATAAATGTCAATAAAGGCGGAGGTCAAACCGTTTTTCATCTCCATATGCACCTGCTTGC